>CAYGCI010000041.1:0-10874 GCA_964348355.1 uncultured Nitrosopumilaceae archaeon
GCAGGCGCACAAAAAGTGGGGAAAGGTTCTGATTGTGATGGACAACGCAGCACAGCACAAGACCGGAAGGGTCCACAGGTACCTGAAGAAAAATCCCGACGTTGTCCTGCTGTACCTGCCGGTAGCTAGGCCGGAGCTGAGCGCCATAGAGCCAATCTGGAAGGATGCCAAGCACAGGCTGGTCACGTCGGCCTTTTACGACACGATAGATCACCTCAAAAGGGCCGTCTCGGAATACTTTAGGACGTGTTCCATCAGGGTTGACATCTACAGGTACCTTGAGCGAAGCGTGTAATCAGGCGAAATTTTCAATGATCATCAGTATAGACTGACATAAATTAATAACGAGTTCTGGGTTTGTGTACTTGAATTCCATGAAGACTGCCGTTGTAATAGGAACCAGGCCGGAGATAATCAAACTCGCTCCAGTCATAGACCAATTGCGCAAGAAAGACTCCACGTTGATATTCTCTGGACAGCACTACGATCACTTGATGGGCGTGGATTTGATTGAGCAGCTCGGACTGCGTAGACCCGACTATTCCTTGCCGATTTCAAAGTCCGTCCCAGCTGTTCAGATGGGCAAAATCATGATCCGGCTTTCTAAGATACTTGACGAGACAAAACCGGACACCGTTATAGTGCAGGGTGATACAAACACGATTTTGGCCTCCGCTGTCGCATCGCTGAAATCCAAAGTTCCGGTCAGCCATGTCGAATCCGGACTGAGGAGCTTCGATTGGAGAATGCCAGAAGAGCACAACAGGATCTGCGTCGATCACATCTCGGAGCTTTTGTTTGCACCGACAAAAACCTCCCGAACAAACCTGCTCACCGAATGCGTCCACGGAAGAATCCACGTGACAGGAAACACGGTAATCGACTCTGTTGAAAAGTATGCAAGGATCTCTAGGGCAAAGTCCACTCTTGACATCGGCATCGACGACTATGCCCTACTGACCCTGCACCGATCAGAAAACGTAGATGACGACGCCTCCTTGTCCTCGATAATCGGCGCACTGCGTGGTTGCAAACAACAGCGCTTTGTCTTTCCCGTTCACCCCAGAACAAAAAAGCGGCTGATTCAGCTCGGCCTCCTAGAAAAGCTGGAAGCATTAGAAAACTTCACTCTGTTGGATTCTGCCGGATACTTTGACATGCTGGAACTCATGAAGAGATCCTCGTTCGTTGTTACCGACTCGGGCGGGATTCAAGAGGAAGTAACCGCGCCGTCGATCAGAAAAAAGGCAGTCGTGATCCGAAAAACCACCGATCGTCCAGAGTCGATCGCATCCGGTTATGCGTTGATGGCGGGAACATCGCCTCCACAAATACAGAAATCCATAAAGAATGTCGCGAATCTCTCGTCTCTCAGGACACGGAGATCTCCTCCTCCCTCCCCCCCCCCATACGGGCGCGGTGGCGCATCCAAAAAAATCATCCGGATCCTGAAAGACAGGTTCTAAGTCATGTCACCAAGGCTAGCCTGCAATCCTGCCGGATTTTGGTGCAAACAACGGGGTTGTCGCCTAATTCACCAGAATTCTTGAAAACCATTGAGTTGCCATATGGATCAGGCGTGTAAAAGGGCGGAAATTCAGAAAAACATACAGGTTGAGTCAAATAAGTGGAATTAGGCGACAACCCCGCAAACAACGCACATCAGATGTAGCGGTTCTGGCTCTGGAGGCTGTTCCTGATTTTCAGGAACGAGTCTCCTTGGATGATCTCCGTGGTGGCAAAACCCGTGCCTGAACTCCCATTCGCCCTAGATGATGATGCGGCATTTCGTCGTCCGCCTACTCGGAGCCAGTCTCTTACGCGCTCATGTGTGGCAAGGTTACTTCGGCTCTTGGCCCAACATGGATAATATGGCGTCTGCTGCAGACAAGATTTGACATAACGTCTCTTACCTTCCCGGCTGCAGTCACATCTCCGAGCTGGATGCGGCAGAAGCATGATACACCATCATGCCGTGCAGGAATGCAGATACAGTCGTTGCGACACTCAACGAACACGACGGCAGGAAAAGAAGGGAGGTCGAGTAGGTCATACCCGGTGCTGCCAAGTCTGCACGGTACACGATCCTCCGCCGCTGCCTCGTGAGTCTGGAAAGTCGATCATTCAGAACAGGGACAAGTCTGCACGGTACACGATCCTCCGCCGCTGCCTCCCCGAGTTACTTCTGGAAAGACTGTCGTCGCAGGTGATAGTTATTTATTGTACAGGTATTATGTTTCAAATACAACATGACAGACATGGATAAAATCTCCGTAGTGGGTTTAGGGTTTGTTGGCCTATCCTTGGCAGCAGTTAATTCTAAAAAAGGATTTTATACAATAGGAATAGACAGCAATGACAAAAAAATAGATGGGTTAAAAAAGGGGATTCCAGACTTTTACGAACCCCAGTTAAAAAACATTCTAAAAAAAGCTATAAAAAATGAAAAAATAAAGTTTACAACGGATATCTCATCGATAAGGGAGACAGACATCACGTTTCTTGCGGTTGGAACCCCGCCAAAAATGTCTGGAGAAATAGATCTTTCGTTTATAAAAAAGGCAGTTTCTCAGATAAATTCAGCCTTGAAAGGCAAAAAAAGAAGACACATGCTAGTTGTTAAAAGTACGTTAGCGCCATTGACCACAAAGGAAGTTATTCAGCCGATAGTTAAGACACTAATTGAAGAAAATAGGTTAGTTCTAGTAGTAAATCCAGAATTTTTAAAGGAGGGACTTGCCATAAAAGATTTGTTAAAGCCCCATCTAATCGTAATAGGGGAAAATGAGAGATCCCAGGGCATGATGCTTGAAAAATATTACAGGAAATTTTATTCAAAAATGCCCGAAGTCATTCATACAGACTATTCAAATGCCGAACTAATCAAATATGCAAATAATGCGTTTCTTGCAACAAAAATCAGTTTTATCAACTCAATTGCAAACATGTGCCAGAATATTCCGAATTCGGACGTGAATGCCATAACGTATGCGATTAGCAAGGATCCACGCACAGGACCGTTATTTCTAAAGGCAGGTCCTGGATTTGGCGGCAGCTGTTTGCCCAAAGATTTGAGGGGGTTGATTCATTATTCAAAAAGGCAATCTGATTCAGACAGGTTTTTTGAGGCGGTAAAAAACGTAAATGATCTCCAGCCAAAAAAGATTGTTCAATTAATGAAGGAAATGGAGGTTTACAAAAAGGGAAAAACCGTTTCAATTTTAGGGCTTGCATTTAAGAAAGACACGGATGACATCAGGGAAGCCATTTCGGTAAAAATTGCCAGGTTGTTGTTAAGACAAGGGGTAAAAATCAAGGTTCACGATCCCATGGCAATGGCAAATTTTGAAAAAATTTTTGATGGAAAAATTGAATATTCAAAATCTGTTGCATCATGCTTGAAGAATTCAGACTGCTGTCTAGTTTTGACGGAATGGGACATGTACAGAAGATTAAGCGAGAATAAACTAAGAAAGATCATGAAAAGACCCAGGGTCATAGATGCGCGAAGAATTTTTGAGCCAAAAAAGTTTTCAAGTATTGACTTTAAGGCAGTTGGCTTGGGAAAATAATCACAGGACCTTATGCGTAATCACCAGGGATCGAAATGTTATGCTTGAACAATAGACGGAAATGTACCCCCTTTAAACACGCCTGGCAGACGGCAGCGTAAAAAAATCCACCGAAAATGCAAGCAAACCTGGATCACGCAGATCATCTGCAAGGCGCCCCTACCCGACATAGTGCGTGAACAAAATGGCGGGCAAAGGCACCGCATCAACATGGGCAACAGGGTGCTTGATACCCTGGCAGACGTCATAGGAGGCGGGGGCAGGATCAAGTTCCCCAGACAGCATAACGCACCATACGGGCTGCCGCAGTCTGTGATGACTCTAGCCTCCGTGTGCAGATCGGGCCAGGCTGCGACGGAGGCGGTGGTGACGGGGTCTGGAGACGGCGGGAACCTGCCCGCTGCCAGGTGGTTTCGCTGGAAGGTCAGGGCCGCGGGCCTTGACGGGACAAGGGAGATCTGCGATGACACGATGGAGACCGCGGTCAGGGCCGCCAAAAAGGGAGGCATTCGCAGGAACGGCCCCGTCATGATCGCGATAGGCAGGCACGAGATGCCAAGGCATGGCAAGGACAGCATGAAGTACCCGGTAAGATCAAGGTTCAAAAATGGAACCGGCAGGTTCGGGGCGTATGCGACCATGCAGGTAGCCGGCTCCCCCGTCAACGCCACGCTGGGATGCATTCCGCTCACGGGGGGACTCATGCCGGTTTCGTGCGCAAGTTCGCGCATATTCTCAGGGAATCGAACACAAGGTACCGCCTTTTTCTGCCGGATCGGGAGTTCTACTTGGCCGGCATGATGACGGAGATGCGCCGCGCAGTAAAAAAGTTCCCGATGCCCGCAGTCAGGAACACCGCCGTAAAGAGGGTAACAGGGACGGCACACGGGGCGGGCAGGACCGACGGGAGCCGCGTGTCTGGCTTTGCCATCGGGAACGGCGAAGGCAGGACCGCGTCGTCTGCCATGCACGGCAAAGATGGCAGGACCGCAGCGGGGCAGTAGTGGCATTTGCCACCAGCCTCCCGTCCTCCGACGCGCTGCACGAGATCGATACTGCCTCGCCGGACTGCCGGAAGAGGTGGGGAACAGGGACCGGGTACGGGCAGACAGGGCAGGTACGGGCCAAGGCCACGAGCAGGAACCGGGACATCGGGCTGTTTGTGCTCCTTACATCGGTCTTTATGTACAGCATGTGGACCATCGAGCGCAACAGGCCTGATTTGTGGTGCAAGAAAGTGGATTTCACGCTACTGCTGGTCACAGGCGCGCTTCTCATGGCTGCCAGAAGAAACCTTGCAGAATACGGGTTTGCCGGCCCGCCGTAGGGTTTGGGTGGTCTCTGGAGGGCCTACATTTCCATCTACTGTTGAAATCCGAACATTTTTTATCGAAATATGCACGATGTGTCAAAATCACGGTTCATTTTTTGTACGAGGTCACCTACCCCCATCAGTCAGGCACGAATTAGCATGAGTGGTTGTGATCTTCGTGCCTAGCTAGCAAGGAGACGTGACCACATACCATTTTTTTGATGTGTGCAGTATGATTGGCTGTTTTTACGAGTTCAGGCACGGTTGTGCAACAAACTATTGCGTGAGATCCGTATTCTGAGCGTGCGGTACTCTTTTCTCCGGCAGCCAGCATGTGCCAGATTATCTCCAGAGATCTGATTCGAAATCAGCAGATTTGGATCATGCATGGCCAAGCCTACATTACTAAATCGACTAAAATAATGCCTGCAAATGGCAGGCTGTCTGTCTGCATGTAAAATTACCTGGCAAACGTACAGAAAAACCCTGGCACTTGCAGTTTCTAATTTCGAGCAGTCACCTCCCGTACAACATCAGTACTCCGTAAAATCAGGCGTGAACAGGAGGTTTGGATGAATGTTTTGCGTCTAGAAAGCTGATGGCCTGATGTTATGCCACCCCTCATCCCCGGAGCTTTGCGGCGTTTTTGAGCCCGCGGAAAAAGGCATGTCGGAGACTCAAAGCAGCTCCCTCATCAGATCCACAAGGGATTCGGCCGCCTTGTCGTTTGTGAGGTTCTCCAACGTATGCCTCTTTCCGCGCGCCGCTATCTGTTCCCACTTTGGATCATCCGGAGAGGCCAAGTATTCCTCAAACTTTTTTTTGTAGTTCTTAGAGTTGATGAACACGGCGCTCTCCCCGTCCCGGAATCCCAGATATCCGCAGTCGCTTTCCTCTGAGACCTGCATGAATGTCAGGCATCCGGCAGCCGTGGACTCGTAGTACTTGACGGCGGGAAAGTACCTTGATGCAGCTATGGCTGCCCTGTACCGTGACAGGTGTGCAATAAAGTCCGGATGTCCGCCGTACACGAGTGGCCCCACATAGTCAACATATGGCAGGCCTTTGCATTTTCTCCTCAGCTTGTACTGATGCCAGCCATAGATCACCGTGGGTCTTAAAACATTATATAGCAAATATCTGATCTTCTTCCCCTCTAGCCTGCCGGTGAGCAGGATTTGATTCTTCGTCCTGTCCTTGAATGCAGGCCCCTTGGGCAAATCGGGCTCAACGCCGTATGTTATTGTCTTGTACTTGAAACTGCTTGGAAAGTACTGGTAAAAATAGCTCCGCGGCATAAAGTTGAAGCAGTAGTCGATCTTCCATTTTTCGTGAAATCCAATCAGATCCCACTGTTTTATGCGGTGGGGATCATGCGTATGGGCGATCACCGGAATGTCAAGCTTTTTGACGTTTTCCAAGTGGGGCGTGCTCAGGTCGCTGTTGGTGCACAGTATGACGTCATATCTGCCCCTGAGCTTTGCCGCATCAAAGCTCCGTTCTGCGGGAAAATAGCCCATCTGCAGATGTCTGTTTCTTCTCAGGGCGTGAAAGAAAAAATAATACCTGTTGTTAATGGAGTTGCTTTTGTTATAGTACCCCCACGACGGCTTGTAGATAAAGGCCACCCTGATCCGGTTTTCTTCGGATTCGCTCATTTTGACCTGATACTTTTGAGGATGTCGGCAAGCTTTTCTGCTGCTAGCCTGCTGTCCCAATTCTCCCGTGTGAATTTTCTCCCATACTTGCCCATCTCATACGCCTTTTCTGGATTGTTTATCAGCAGCGATATTTTGTGTCCATCCCCTGCAATCTCCCTCCCTGACTAGGAATCCAGCCTTTTTATATTTCATAGCCTCATGTGTAAGAGTTTACCCCTCAGGCGACGCTGCTGGTCGGAGCCTTCATGATCACGCCTGCCACGCCGTATCTCGGGGGAGGGGTAAACTCTTACCCTCATGTCAATAGACGGAAATGTACCCCCTTTAAACACGCCTGGCAGACGGCAGCGTAAAAAAATCCACCGAAAATGCAAGCAAACCTGGATCACGCAGATCATCTGCAAGGCGCCCCTACCCGACATAGTGCGTGAACAAAATGGCGGGCAAAGGCACCGCATCAACATGGGCAACAGGGTGCTTGATATAGCAACGGTCACAAGTAATTGAGGGCCTTGACCGTATGTGGTCACGTCCCCTTGCTAGCTAGGCACGAAGATCACAATCACTCATGCTAATTCGTGCCTGACTGATGGGGGTAGGTGACCTCGTACGAAAAGTCGGTTCGCTAGTCACCTGTGTCCCTCCATCCATTTTGGGTCTTTTTTCCTGATCGCATCGGTGGCCTCCTTGTTCCTAAACGCCTGATAGCCTGTTGCATAACCGTGCCTGAAAGCGTAAAAACAGCCAGTTTTTCGTGCCTAAAATCGGGGTTATGCAACAGGCTAACGCCTGAAGCGGCGTCTCGCAGTTGGCAATGTCAAGCGAAAAGTGGAGCCTTCTCTCGTTGTAATAGTCCACGTACTGCCTCAGGCCGTCATAATGCCGTATCTCCTCCTCGATGGTGCGATGGAGCCGCCTTAACTCGTCAGGGACTCTGTTTTTAGGCCGCGAGCCCATGCCCGGCATCACGCCGCTTGTGTTCTCAGACGGCTCGCGCCTGCAGGTAATTTTGGCGCATCTCCGGCGCAGTATCGGCGATGTGCTTCTTCAGAGCAGGGGGGCCGGCAGTGGCTGTTCTAAAAGGGGGACGGCAGGGCATACAGGTACAAGACTGCGTTCTGCAAGATCTGGGATGAAACCAATGCAGTCTGAGTCTCTAAAGACCGCAAGCTCGGCAAGGTGCAATTGCAGGCCCCGTATGCCAAGCCAGCCAGCTCTGAAACTCAGAGATCCGGACGACGAGCTGGCCAGCCCATACAGGGGGGCACCAGAGCCAATCCCCGCACAGGAGCCGCCGCACTGACGGCTTGCTGGCTGGCCAGCCTGCAGGTTCTCCACAAAACTACTCCAGCCCCGAGGCAGCTCAAATCGGACGGATCCCGGCCGGCTCTTTTGGTTTGCGGACAGTTTTTTTTTGGCACGTTTGGAGTGGTTGAGATCTAAAACGTCCGTATCTGCCTGAAAAAGGTATCTCTCTGTGCAGGATGCCTTCCGATTTCCCTGACCAGCGTTGCAAGCTCGTCAACGGATGACTCGGTCGGCTTTCCTGCGGCGCGATAGATCTCTTCAGAAAACGCAGTGCCGACTAGATCGCTGCCGCCATTGGACAGGGCTACCTGTGCAAGCTTTTTGCCATATGCGACCCAGTAGACTGAGATGTTATCCAGCACACGGTACAGCATTATTCTGGACAGTGCGATTACCCTCAGGTCGTAGACGCTTGAGCACTCGTGGCTTACCTGGTGCTGTGTCTCAAGCTCGGTGTTATCGAGGCTGAACTTTAGCGGAATTAGCGTGATAAAGCCCCCTGTCCTTTTTTGCAGCTCCCGGATTTTGATCAGGTGATCAACTATGTGCTCGGGTTTTTCGATGTGGCCATAAAGCATGGTGGCGTTGCTTTTTATGCCCAGGCCGTGGGCCTGCTCAATGGTGTCAAGCCATTCCTGGCCGGTACACTTTCCACGAACAATGTCCTTGCGGATGTCCGGATGGAACAGCTCGGCCCCGCCGCCAGGCATCGAGTCAAGGCCCGCGTCCTTTAGCCTGGACAGGATTTCCTTGACGGAGGTCTTGGTAAGCCTAGACAGGAAGAAGATTTCAGCTGCGGTAAACGCCTTGATGTTCAGATCAGGGTGCCTTGATTTGATGGCGCGCATCATGTCCTCATAGTACTCTAGAGGAAGCTTCGGATGAAAGCCTCCGACTATGTGAACCTCGGTGGCGCCCAACTGCTTGGCAGTTCCGACCCGCTGCTCTATCTGTTCGGGGGTCAGGGTATATGCGTCATCCTCGCCGCCTTTTCGGTAAAATGCACACATTTGGCAGCTGGCAGCGCAGACGTTTGTGTAGTTCATATAGTAGGAGGCTGCAAACGTTACCGCATCACCGACGGATCTCTGCCGGAGGTTATC
The DNA here is from genome assembly GCA_964348355.1 of uncultured Nitrosopumilaceae archaeon. GTDB lineage: Archaea > Thermoproteota > Nitrososphaeria > Nitrososphaerales > Nitrosopumilaceae > JAWVZS01. The sequence goes on from CAYGCI010000041.1 coordinate 8,957, forward strand.
GGCAACGGCGCCCAGCATGTGAAGATTGTCATAGTTCATCAGATCCATGCCGTCATCAAATGATAGCTCCTCGCCGGCCATTGCCCTCTCAAGCGCCCGGGAGCTGCCGATGAGCTGATCTAGCATACTGACATCCGTTCTTGAGCAAATATATAATTTCCAGATTCGACAAAAGCCGGATCTGTTCTCTGGCATCCAGCCCGGGGCAGGCTTGGCCTGACATGTTCTGGACATGCGGGTATTCGAGCCCGACATGGCGGGCCGCCTCCGTCCATCTCGGATCTAGCCCCGCAGCCGCCGGGCCGCCACGTGCATGCTGACGTTCAAGGACATGACCGAGGCGCCCAGCGCCAGCACCGGGGACTCGGCCCTCTGCAGGCGACATTGCCGACAGCGTCGAGATCACCGGGGATACTGCACACAGTCTTCACAGACGTAACCTGACTCATGGCAGTGCAGACGGCGACACGCGGATCTGCAGGCAGCCTCATTTGGATTGTTTCGAACCCGGGATAGTTTGACGTGGTACTTTTGGGAAGACTGCCATAGGCAACCATAGATACAATGGCCTCAATTCAAGTTTCTAAAACATCAAAGAAGCGGTGGAATTCTTTCAAAAACCAACCCCTCTGAGTCATACGAGGCCATGTTTAATCGTATTTTAAAATACAGTCTTCCCAAAGATTCCCCGTAAAACGGCTCAAAACTCGGAACAGCTCAAACCAAGCTGCCTGCAGATCCGCCTGTCGCCTCCTGCATCACCACAAGTCGGTTACCTCTGGGAAGACTGGGCACAGGAGGCACGATCATAAAGGCCCCGACCGGCGGTGCCGCCCCGGGGCAAACCCCCGAACCCCCCTGTAGCAAAACTCACGCCTCCATGCTGCAGCGACCCGACCTGCGGCATTTTACGAAGGGGCGGCCCGGACAGCCCCCATCCCCATCGGCTAGACTGTTGCATAACTCCGACTAGAGCCCAGCCAATCCTTCCGGATCACTACCGGTGCTCGGTTCCTACATGGCAGCCACCGCCCCTGCGATCCGCTTGTTGTACAGCCATATCCTCAGCTTTACCTCCTGCACTATGTTGGACCACCTGAGGGCCTTTATGTCCTCGCCGAACATGCGCTTTATGGCCGATATCACGATCTCGACGATCCATCGTATGAGGTCACGTCCCCTTGCTATCTAGGCGCGAAAATCATAATTGTACATGCCAATTCATGCCTGATTGATAGGGGCAGGTGACCTCATACTCCAGAATCGTGATTGTGAGATGTGATTTTGTGGGTAATTTGGAGGTTGTCGCCTAATTCACTTATCTGTTGTATGATTTCTAATTTCAGATCATCTCTCTACGGAGGCGGCATAGCAAGGGGTGCCTTGGGTTATCGTGGCTTTAGATCCGCAGTCGCCTTGTGGCTACAATGACGGCGGCCGCAGGGGCTGCCACATACATGCCGATATTAAGTGCAATGACTGAGGCTCCCAGCGCCAGTACGGATGACTCGGATCCCTCCTCTGCAAGCGACATTATCGAAAGCGTTGAGATCATTGGGGTGATGGCAATCCTTACGACCTCGCGCAGTACAGGATTCTGGCGCTCTAGGTCTGCTATCGCAGGCGAGAACGAATAGTATATGGAATTAAATCCGACCATAAAGGATGTCCCCGAGTCAGTTGAGAGCAGCGTGCCGTCACGTACCTCCCTGAGTGCCTGTACTTGCGGTGCCAGCTCGGTGCCGTATGCGGCAGTGGCTATCAGGCATGCGCCGCCGGACTCTTGCACGGGCTCTGGTACGGGTTCTGGTACGGGTTCTGGTACGGGTTCTGGTACGGGTTCGGGTTGTGGTTGTGGTTGCTGTGCCATGTTATCTGGTTGCTGTTCCATGTTGTCAGGTTGCTGTGCCATGTTGTC
>CAYGCI010000042.1:0-10595 GCA_964348355.1 uncultured Nitrosopumilaceae archaeon
GGAAAAAACGAAAGCAACTAGCTCGTAAACTGGGCAAGTGCAAGTATGCCATAGCCGAGTATGACAAGGTAAAGCGCATCACACTGCCTGCAGGCAAAAACCACCTGCTCTATGTCACGACTAGTCCCAGCTTTGATCATAAAAAGATCATCAACAAGACTCGTTCTTTTAAATGATCATCTTTTTACCCCTTTTTTACACCCTGGTGACTCCGCCCGGTCAGGCCGCCGCGTCCGTGTCCGCATGGGGGCCGTGCCGGACCCGTGCCGTGGCTGCCCGGCTGTCGCATCCGGCGCCGGCGCATGCCTGCCATGGAGGCCGTGCCTGCGGGCCGGCATGGATCCTTTCCATGGCTGGAACCTCACAGCCCTGCGGCCTGCCCCGGATGTTAGGTTTTTATTTTGAGCACAAGGAACACAGGCTAGGATGTATGATGACTCAAAGTACAGGCTATATGCAGAAAAGTGCCTCCAGATCCAAAGCGAGGACTCTGTCAGGTTCGCGGCAATAGTTGACGGCAGTGGAAAGATAGTTGCAGGGGGGCAGCGTGAGGGGGTTCCCCCACTGGAGGATGACGAGTCAAAACTGCAGTCCTTCGTTGAGTTCGTCTCCAAGGTCTCTATAAGAAAAGACTATGACAAAAGCCTTGGACCGATTAACTATCTTGCGGCAAGGCGTGACAAACTGGTATTGATCAGCTTTCCGTTTCCCGTATCTGACATACTGCTTTTGGTTACCGCAGAGCCGACGGTAAGCATTGAGAACCTTGCAAAGAAGGTCGTCGACATCTTCACGAGTGTTGCATGATGGCCGTATTTGCCGCATCAATCAACTGCATCGACGGGCGCGTTCAGGCTCCGATCTCTAGGTGGATCAAGGAGAACCACGGAGTTGAGTTCGTCGATGTTATATCGGAGCCTGGCTGTGATCTGACATTGTCCGGCCCCTCTGATGCCGAGCCCTGCCTGAAATCCAAGGTGGAGATCTCGATTAATGCCCACAAGTCAGGGCTGGTCTTCGTTTCAGGACACCACGAGTGTGCGGCAAACCCCGTCTCGCGAGATGAGCATATTGGGCACATTAGAAGGGCAGTAGAGCGGGTTGACTCTTGGGGCCTGCCGGTGCGGGTAATTGGGTTGTGGGTAAATGACTCTTGGGGCGTAGAGCCCGTCGAGTAGGCCATGCCTGCCCCGGCCTGCCGGTAAAATCTTGCAGGGCCTGCGATGTCTTGCCTGGCTGTCCTGCCTTCTGGTGCTTGTGCGGCCGTTACTGTGGGATTGGGCAGGCATTCTGCCGGGAGCTATGCAATGGCATCTGGGGGTGCAGGCAGTGATTCTGGCCTTCATTTAGGTATGAATCCAAATGCCTGTGCCTGGTTTTGGCGGCCAAGGCGTTTGCCCCGGACATTGTTGCGACGGATGTCGGAATACATATGGCAGTCCACGCAGCAGCCTAGACAAATCGATAGTCCTATAAATTGCCACCATACATCCAATACATGAAGGCGACCTTTGCGGCCGGATGTTTTTGGCATGTCGAGGCCATATTTCAAAAAATTGACGGTGTTACTGGCACCCGGGTCGGATATACTGATGGCACGGTTGAGAGTCCGACGTACGAGCAGGTCTGCACCGACCTGACAGGACATGCGGAGGCAGTTCAGGTAGAGTATGATCCTGACAGAGTCTCCTATGAGAAGCTGTTGGATGTTTTCTGGGCAAACCATGATCCCACAACTCTGAACAGGCAGGGCCCCGACATAGGAAAGCAGTACCGCTCTGCAGTCTTTACCCATTCTGATGACCAGCTGGAGAGGGCATCCCTCGCAAAGAGCCGGCTGGAAAACTCCGGGAGATTTTCAGGACCCATAGTCACCGAGGTAAAGCCTGCACGGCCATTCTATGCTGCCGAGGAATATCACCAAAAGTACTTTGAAAAAAACTGCATCCGCTGACTCTGCCACCTCTGCTGCCCGTTCACCAAGCTCCGGCATGCGGCCTTGGATCGGAGTTATTTTACGACTGACACATGAATCTTTGAGGAGTGAATCACACAGCTTGGGGTGCTTTCCAAAAAAACACCTCCTGCCTTTTTCGTGGATCTGGTATTGCTCTTTTCTGCACTGCCAATCACGCCGGCCCCCCAAGTCAGAGCGTGCCGGCTCGTACATGGCATGTGCCGGCGCGATCGACGCCTCCGCCGGCTTTGCAATTGATACCGCCATGTCTGGCCACCTGAACGCATTGGCAGATCCGCCCACCGGGGCCGGAATTTTTTTTGCAGCCACGCTCCATTCCTGCCTGCCTTACTAAAAAGAATACTCCTGATTTTCGCGTGATCGCTTTAGCTGACAAAATTTATCTACTCATCTTGAAGGACGCAAGGTTGTTGGATGAAAAGTTCATCCTCGTGGATGGAAACAAAATTCGATACCTGGATTCGTCCTCTGACAAGCCGCCCCTGGTCCTGATTCACGGCCTGGGCGCATCCGCAGAGCGCTGGGAGTTCGTCGCTCCTACCCTTGGGAAGCATTTTCGCATAGTCGTGCCGGATCTGATTGGCTTTGGCCTCAGTGACAAGCCCCTTGTGGACTATACTCCGGACTTTTTTGCAGATTTCCTGGAGGGGTTCTTTGAGTGCATCGGGGTCGCAGGCCCCTCACTGATCGGCTCCTCCCTCGGGGGGCACATTGCAGCCGAGTACTGCTCACGGGATCCGGGTTCTGTTGAAAGGCTGGTACTCGTCTCCCCCTCCGGCGTGATGAAGAGCTCCACTCCGGCCCTGGATGCATATATCATGGCCGCCCTTTACCCCAGCCGGGAAGGCGCCAAAAACGCATTTCAGGTGATGACGGGCTCTCCCAGGAAGATAGATCAGCACATCATAGACGGGTTTGTCCAAAGAATGAAGATGCCCAATGCCAAGATGGCCTTTATGTCGACCCTGCTGGGGCTAAAAAACGCCGATACAATAACGGCAAAACTGCGCTCTATTGAGGCCCCCACCCTGATTGTGTGGGGAGGCAGGGACCCCGTGATACCGATTGAACACGCAGAGCACTTTGTCTCCTCCATACGCGACTGCAGGCTCTTTAGGATGGATTTTTGCGGCCATACGCCGTACGTGGAGGATCCCGACAAATTCTGCCAGGCCGTGCTTGAATTCCTGAGGTAGGTGTGGGGCCGGATCCCGAGCCCGTCCTAGCCCGCCGGGGCCCCCTTCCCGGTCTTTCCGGGGGGAGGGGGTAGCCCTTCGGAACCGCCGTCATCTCACCGCGGCCTTGATTCTGCGCCGCCGCCTCGAGGACTTTAGCATTCGTATCTGGGATTTCATCTGTCGGGTTGAGCCGCCGTGAGTCTTTCTTGCCGCCGCCGCGTCTTGGCCACCATGTAATGCTTCTGCACCGCCGGCGACAACAGATGCATCTCCGCGGCAGTCTTTCCAGAATGGCAGCGCGGATGCACCGGTGGGGGATGGCGGGCCTATGCGGAGGCCGGGCGGTGGCTCTGACCTGCATCATGCCGGGAGAACCACTGCGTAGTTGACTCACAAAAAAAGGGATAGTTTCGACAACTGCTTTTGGCCCCCGCTCCATGTCATCAAGCACATCAAATATCCAGGCAGACGGCCTCCGCCTTGTTTCCCTGTACCGTATCTCGACGGGGTTGAGTTCCGGCGTGTACGGCAGTATGTACTCTAGTACCATCTCGCCGTCGTACCTTTTAACCGTCTTTTTTACGCCGGCGGGCTTGTGGCATGACGCATTGTCGACAAGTGTCAGCCCCCCCGAACCTCTCGTGCAGTAACAGCTCGGGCTTCGGAAGTGATTTACAATTTCAGGCACAAATTCTGTTTGATCGGCCTTTGATGGCAAAATTCGTGCCTGAACTTCCAGACCCCGAGCTGTTACCTCGTGCGCCCTTTCCAAAAAGTCGCAAAAGCTGTCGGTGTTGGTCTTGTCATAGAGCAAAGTAGAACCGCACGGCTGAAAGCCCGCCTGCCGCGGCTTCGTGATGGGGCAAACACCTACCATGTCCTGCATGATTTATATACCAGTGTAATCCTGTTACTACCAATGAGTGGTAATAAAAACCAACATGATCCATCAGCAATGTTCCAGGAATGGATACAGAAAAGTGGAAAGGCGCAGGCAGAATTCATGCGTAGTTTTGCCACACTGATGGGAAGCGGCCAGACCTTCAACCCGTTAGGCACCCTCAGGGAGATTACAGAAAAGACCACTCAGGCCCAAAGCGACGCCGTAGACAGGATGGCCTCATTTCAGAATCAGGCCATCGACAGGATGTTCAACCTTGGGCAGGTGCTTCCAAACTTTGCCAGCTGGGGTGCATACAAGACCACGGTTGGCAGCAATGGCCGCATCTCGATTCCGGAGGCAGAGCGGGATGCCCTCGGACTAGGCGAGGGCGATCTGGTACAGGTGATCGTCCTTCCCGTGTCAAAAAAATCAAAGCGCAAGGAGGTGAAACAATGAGTAAAAACGAGCAACAGGCAAATCCAAAGGACTTCTTTTCGGTGTATCAGCAGGGCTTTGACAAGCTCTTCAACACAGTAAAGCAGTCAGTTCCACAATACCACCAGTCGGTCACCAACGTACAGCAAGAGTACCTGCAGGCATGCGAGAACTTTGTAAACTTTTCAGTCACACTGCAAAAAGACTTTGCAAGGAAATCCGGCGTCGGCACCGCAGTTCCAGATGCGGCAACAAGAATCGTCAGGGACTTTTCTGACGAGCTTGTAAAGGCCTCTGGCATCCAGAATCAGATGGTGCTGGCTGCAATCGACGCAACACAGCAGAACATCAAGACGTTCAACGACAACGCAAAGTCATTTGCTGATCTGAACAGGAACATACTGCGGTCTTGGATTTCGACATTTGTCCCAAGAACCAACTAGAGTCCTTCAACCCCACCCTCCTTTTTTATGACCTTTCCTTAAGCCAGCCGCCCAGCTCCGGCAGGACCATTTTCTGTGACAGCGAGCTTGCAATCATGCCCACGTGTCCGGTGGGATAGATCCTCAGGGTCTTGTCCTCGCTTCCTACCGCGTAATGAACCGGCATGCTGCACTCCGGCGAGACGAGGTGATCCCCCACCGCCACCTGGGTGAATATCGGCATTGTGATGTTTTTCAGGGACACGTGCCTTCCGCCCACGTACATCTTGTCCTGGACCAGCAGGTTCTCCTGGTAGATGTCCCTTATCCACTGCCTGAACAGCTCCCCCGGGATTGGCGGCGTCTCTGCCAGCCATTTTTCCACCCTCATAAAGCTGTCTACGAACCTCTCGTTGTTGATGTTGTTGAAGAACCTGATGTACTTTTCAATCCCCTGCTCAAACGGCTTTAGGATCGAAAAGCAATAGTACATGAACTCCGGCGGCATGTTGCCTATGGTGTCTACCATGTTGTCGACGTCTATGTGCCTTACAAGGTTGCTGACCACAGTCGTATCCCTCCAGCCGTCGATGACGGGCGCCGTCAGGACCAAGTTCCTGACGTTCTCCGGGTGCAGCGCCGCATACGCTGCGGCGATGGTCCCGCCTGTGCAGTATCCCTGCAGCGTTGCGTGCTCGGAGTCTGACTCGTTTTTTGCAAACTCGATGCAGTTGTGAAGGTACCCGTTGACATAGTCGTCAAAATCAAGGTACTTGTCGATGTTCGTCGGCACCCCCCAGTCTACCATGTATACGTCAAATCCCTGCATTAGGAGGCTCCGGACCCAGCTTTTCTCGTGTTGTATGTCCAGTATGTGGTACCTGTTGATGATTGCATAAGAGATCACAATCGGGACGCCTACCTGCTTTTCGGTCAGCGGCCTGTAGTGCAGCAGTCTGACCTTGTCTTCCTCGTATGCGACCTCGTGCTCGGTCGTCTCCAGGCTGATCTCGTCTGGCGAGAGGACAAAGTTGGGGGCCTGTGCAACGTTTTTTGAGAACTTTAGGATCTCCTCTACTATCCTACCGTCTGCCTGGTTTTGCATCTTGCCTCCCCTTCTGCCTGCTGCGCGCCTCCAGTCTTGAGACCCTCTTTCTCAGCGAGTGCAGCTCCTTGTAGACCTCGTCGACCTCCTGCTTGTTTGGCAGGTTGGCAGACTGCAGCATTACATTCATGATGTTGTTCCAGTGCTTTGTCAGCTCCAGCTCCTTGGCGATAAGCGTGCCATAGTTCTCCCCGAACCTCTTTGAGTCAAACAGCTCTGTAAAGTCGTTGTCAAAGATGTCGATCCACACCCTCTTGTACGCTTCAAACTGCTCGACGTCCTTTGGGATGCGGGGGGCCTTGAGGTTGACCTTCTTTTGCGCCTCGTTCCACGTCTCGGTCAGCTGCCTGTAGTACTCTGCCAGCGACCTGTTAAACTCCGCCAGATCCTCGCCTGCTCCCAGCAGCTCGCTGGTGATTTTTTTTGCATTGACTGCAAAGTTTCGCATCGGACCCACCGATGTCAGGGCCTGCGGCTTGTTTGACATCAGGTGTATCAGATCATTCCAAAACACCGACATGTGTCTGTAGTACTCTCCCATGTTCTGGTTGGTTTCAGCAGGCATGCCATGTTCACACAGCAGATCTCAATAAATAGATTCGCCGTCCCACGGCCCTGCTGCACAACCACGGTTTTAGGCACAAAGGACTTGGCTGTTCTTATGCGCTCAGGCACGGCTGTGCAGCAGGCTAGCCAATCCGGCAGAGGCCAAGGCAGGCCCCGCACTAGCCCACCCGTTGTTCTCGGCCCGTCGGACGGCTGTGGTGATGACTGGAGCCCCCCGAGCACGCATGGGCGTGATCTGCACGGCAAGGCGCCTTTTGATGTGTCCTCGGCGGCTGTGAAGCTTCATTAATTTATGATTGGCCTGCCTTTCATCTTGACATGGACATACTCCAGGCCGCCGAGGAGAACCTCCTTGTCAGCATCGCCATAGTCTTGGGGATAGGCATACTCCAGGGCGCAATCTTGGGCAGGGGGATCCGGCGCCGGTTTCCGAGGCTGCGGACCCATGCGCGCACTGCCTCTGTGATCCTGCTGGTCCTGTTTTCTGCAAACGCCGCTGCCAACACCATGAAGTTCGCACGTCCTGACAAGATTCCAATCTCCGACGTGTCGGTTCCGCAGACCGTGGATCAGGGGGTTGATTTTGTGATGATGATCCTCGGACTGCACGCCGGCTTTGGCGCAGTCCTTGCACTGTCCGTCTCAGTTTCGCTAGTCCTGGTCCTTCGCTATGCAGAGCTGCCAAGCATCGCAAGGCACTTTGTATTCTTGCTGGGCGTGATCATGATGTCCGTGGCAGTCCTGGGCCGCTTTACCGACTATGTCCCCGAGCTGTTTGAGGTGGCGATGTATGCCGGATACCAGTCTGGAGTCACGGCTGGGGTCTTTGCAGTCACTGCCCGGCGCGGCCGCGCGACCGCCGAGCTCAGCTAGATCAGTCCTGGATTATTTTGCGCAGTCCTGCGCACCTGTTCCTGATCGTAACCTCGGTCACCCCGGATGCTATGGAGATGTCCTTTTGGGACTTGACCTCCCCAGTGCTTATGCATGCAAGGTACAGCGCGGCGGCCGCGATTCCCATGGGATCCTTTCCTGCTACGATCCCGATGTCCTTGGCCTTGTTGAGGATCGATATTGCCTTTCGCTTGCTCTTCTCGCTTAGCTCCGCGATGCTTGCTATCCTTGAGACTCCCTTTACGGGATCGACTACCGGCATCTTCAGTTCCAACTCCCTGAAGATCAGCCTGTAGCACCTTGCAACGTCCTTTCTCCTGATGTTGATCCCCCCTGCAATGTCGTCTAGCGTCCTGGGCGTTTCTGTATTCCTGCATGATGCATAAAGGCATGCTGCCACCAGTCCCTGGATTGAGCGGCCCCTGACGAGTTTCTTCTCCATGGCCTTTCTGTATATGTAGGCGGCCTTTTCGACCACTGCGTCTGTCAGGCCCAGCTTGTCCTTGAGCTTGTCCATTTCGTTCAGGGCCTGGCGCAGGTTCCTGTCCGCCGATGAGTGCGCCTGCGTTCTGCTGTCCCATGTCCTGAGCCTCTCGATGGAGCTCTTTACGCTTGCAGACAGCGGCTTGCCGGTGGAGTCCTTGTTTGCCTGGCCGATGACTGTGGACAGCCCCATGTCGTGCATGGTCAGCGACGTCCCCGCGCCCACGCGCGTGCGGTTGGTCTCGTCGCTTGAGAAGGATCGCCACTCCGCACCCGTGTCCTCGATTTTGTCTGTGACTACAAAGCCACAGTTGGCGCAGAACACCTCTCCTGAATTGTCATCGGTGACCATCTTTTTCTTACCGCAAGACGGGCATCGATGCTCCGATACCGAACTCATAACCTACCATAGTGGTATGCAATTTCCCTTATTACCCTTTTTACGGTTGTTCTCAGGGTGATTCGTGTGTAGGTCAAGCTAATCATTCCTGTTTTATATAATTAGAATGTCACCCCAGCAGGCAGTAGGCATAGCCCGGCCTGTAGGACGGATACATTATGCTGTCTCGATCATCGGTATGCTGCAGCCCTATGCTGTGCCCCAGCTCGTGCCTCATGATCTGCTCCACTGACTCCACGTCGTACAGCTGAAAGCTTCCATCGCAGCTATAGTCGCCCAGCGTGACCTCCACCACCCCCTTTCCAAGGTGCGCGTGTCCCAGAACCCCCTCGCCGATGTCCCTGACCACCCATGTCACCCACACGTTTGCATCGTGCCTGGAGTCTGTGATCTCAAACTCCACCCTGAGCTTTTTATTGCTGGCGCTCAGCCTCTCGGACTCCCAGTATTCCATCGACCTTTTCAGGGTGCCCACGTGATCCAGGGGCAGTCCTGTCGGCTGCTCGTTGACGTAAATCCTGTACTTTAGGACTATTGTGTCGCCTGCTATCTCATATGCCGGATCGGGAAACTTTGAGGATGCCATCTTTACCTCCTCCTCGAAGTTCCATTTTACATAGTCCCGCATGAACTTCTTAATCACGTCCTGGCTTGGATTTGGAAACTCTATGTATCGCCTTTCCTGGGCAATGTCGTTTGAAATCCTACGCAGGTACTGCTTGAAGTAAAACAGCTCCGAGTCCAACTCCTCCTGGGTTTTCCCACCAGTCTGCCCTGCTGAAACCACCCCTCCTTCGACCAGAAACTCTATCGCCGCTGCAAACGTCTTGTCGTCTGCCGCGCCACCGACCCACGCATTGGCGCTTTCTCTGACCCACGGGGGAATGCCGTGAGCAGTATGTGAGCCCGCAGCCTGTGTCTGAATCACCCCGCTCCCAATCAGGAACTCGACTGCATCAAGGAACCCCCTGTCGCTGAGCAACCCCTCCGTCCAGGCCCTGGCGGTTTCCCTGACCCAGCCGGGAACGTGTGTGGACTCTTGCTCTAGGAGCTGCCTGGGCTTTTCAGTCGGCGTGTACGGGTATTTTGCTATGACCTTGGCGACGTACTGGTCGTAATTTTGTATGATGGTGCTCTCCGGTTTTATCCTTGCCGCCTTTTCAAAGTACTTTTTTGCCTCCTGGTATTCGCCCAAGTAGCCAAAGCCCACCCCCATTCCGGCCAGTGCGTGGATGTCATTTGGCTCCAGCTGCAAGACCCGGAAAAACTGCTCCAGTGACTTTTCGTGGTATCCAAGATTGCTCTGGGCCACCCCCTTCATTTTCAGGGTGACGACATTGTTTGGAAGCGCCTCCAGGATGTCGTCATAAATTGACACTGCCTGTCGGTACTCCCCATCCATGAGGTGTCCTGTCGCCTCGTCAAACAGCGCCTCTGCGTCATCGGCCGGATCCCCGTGGGATGCGCAAAGGCCACCGATGGCAAAGACCACCGCCACGACCAAAGCCTCTGTCCTCATCAAGTGACCTTCACAAATTTCCGTATTTAGATATACTTTGTTAACCGGGCAAGTAACGCATTATTAATTAATGATAGCACCGCCTAAATGTCTATGCGGGGCGGCATAAGGTCGTACTACGGGGTGGTCGTACCGAGGTTGTCGCTTAATTCTCCCTGCCTGACTCAATCTGCACACTTTTCTGAATTTCCACTTCCTTTGCACGCCTAATCCAGACGACACCACATGGTTTTTAGGAATTTTGTATGTGGTCACGTCCCCCTGTTGACTAGGCGTGAAAATCACAGTCATAGATGTCAGTTCGTGCCTGATTGGCAGGGGTAGGTGACCTCATACGGAATTTTGATGAATTAGGCAACAACCTCGGTCGTACCGTTCCGGGACGTACGCGACAGGCACGATCACAACGAGCGCCTGACCAGGATGCTCTCAAAATTTGACACGGCCGGAGTCGAGATCCGGCCGGTAGAGTACTCGGAACTGTACCGCGACGAGTTCGGCGGCTGCATGATGGGTGAGTGCAACGAACCCTGCCGGCACGCTGTAGAATTAATCCGGATGCTGTGCAGGGCCGTACCGGGTCGGAACCGAATCTGTGTACCGCGCACCCGTTTACAACCGTCACTGCCATTACAATCTGACTGCACCATGGTTACCGCATCTCGGATCCCGAAAAACATGGCAGATTGTGCCAAAATCCAGCTTCCAGAGCCCGATCAGACAGATTCGTG
>CAYGCI010000043.1:0-10539 GCA_964348355.1 uncultured Nitrosopumilaceae archaeon
AGATGAAGGAGGAGCACTGGATTGCCATCAACAGGACGCGCGCAATCGAGAACGGGTGCTTTGTCATCTCCCCTGACCAGGTCGGCAACATCTACTGTGGGCGCAGCCTCGTCATTGATCCGTACGGGAGGATTCTCCTGGACATGAAGAAGAGGCGGGGGCTTGCCGTTGTCGGGATAGACGGATCCCAGGTCGGGAGGGTGCGAAGGGCCCTGCCGCTGCTTGAGAACCGCAGGACAGATCTCTATGCCGACCTGAGCTAGCCCTGGTGCCCGCAGTCGATGTTGGAGCAGCGCTTCGTCCATTTTTGCTTCCTGGAGTAGCGAAAGACGACCACCGGCCACGCACAGACACTGCACGGGACTTTTGTGACCTTGAGCATCGCCTTTTGCAGCAGCGGCGACGAGGCATGGCAGCCGTTGTGGTAGTTTGAGCAGCCTATGAATCGCTTTTTGGTCTTGGGGGATCTGATCACCACCAGCTGGCCGATCTTGCACTCGGGACACTCTACCAGTCCGTCCTTTGGGACATTGGTGCCCAGGATCTGGTATTTTCTCTTTTTTGCAGACCATGAGAGGTATCCGTTTGAGTCAAGGTACTGTATGAGCTCAGCCTTTAGGGCCCTGGCGTTGGACTTTGTGGCCCTTACGGTATGGCGGGATCCGGCCCCGGATCCTGTAGCCCGTCCCTTCCCTGTCTTGGAGTGTCCAGCCATATACTGAATACTGTTTTTGAAGAATTTTTATAGGGATCTCGGTCAACAACATTCGTGGAAAGTGTTTGCGTTCTTGGTGCAGGCAGCACAAAATACGGCAAGTTGGAGGACAGCATTTCGGATATCACCGTCCAGGCATCGGTGGATGCCATTGAGAGTGCGGGAATTGATCCACAGGAGGTCGAGGCAGGCTACATATCCAACGTATTTGGAATCGCAGACAAGCAGGTTCACCTGGGCCCCGTGGTGATGAGCAACCTGGGCATTCCCGACAGGCCGTCGCTGTCAATCGAGTCTGCATGCGGAAGCGGCTCGGTATCGTTCAGGGAGGCATTTGCAAACGTCGCGGCGGGATTCTACGACGCGATCCTGGTAACCGGCGTTGAGAAGGTGACCCATACGGGCACCGAATGGACCACGACCTACTTTTCATACTGTTCTGATTTCTTCTATGAGGGCCAGGCAGGCGCCTCGTTCCCGGGACTGTTTGCGTCCATGGCCAGGGCATACCTGACCGAGTTCAAAACCACCGAGGAGGACTTTGCAAACGTCGCAGTCAAAAACCACGAGAACGGAGCCTTGAACCCAAAGGCGCACCTGAGAAAAAAGATCTCAGTTGACGACGTACTGAACTCCGCAGTCGTCGCAAGTCCCCTGAAGCTTTATGACTGCTGCCCGTTTTCGGACGGCGCAAGCTCTGTAATACTGTGTAATGAGAAATTTGCAAAAGAGCACTCCAAGGACTATGTCAGGGTAACCGGCTCGGGACGCGGCGGCTCCCCTGCGGCACTGCAGGGAAGGGAGCACATGACGACAATTCCAAGCACCAGGATTGCGTCCGAAAAGGCATACAAGATGGCGGGAATCACCGCAAAGGACGTCGACTTTGCCGAGGTTCACGACTGTTTTACGATTGCCGAGATAGTCGATACCGAGGATCTGGGGTTCTTTGAAAAGGGCAAGGGCGCCAAGGCCGCAACGGAGGGCAGGACAAGGCTGAACTCTGAAATCTCCGTCAATCCCTCCGGCGGACTAAAGTCAAAGGGCCATCCGATCGGCGCAACAGGCGTCGGCCAGGTAGTCGAGGCGTTTGACCAGCTGACCGGCAAGGCGGGCCAGCGTACCGTCAAGGACGCGCACATAGGACTGACCCATAACTTTGGCGCAACGGGCGCAAGCTGCGCCGTACACATCTTTGAAAGCGTATAGAAATGTCTGCGAAACGGGAATTTGTAGACGAGGCCAGGGCAGGCAATGTTCTGACCCGCCGGTGCACAAAGTGCGGGGAGCTGCACCTCTCGACCGTCTACTTTTGCAGGAGCTGTGGAAGCAAGGGGTTTGAGAACCATCCTGTAAAAGGCGTTGGAAGCGTAGCGACCTATACCATAATAACCGTGCCTCCCGCGGGATTTGAGAGGCATACCCCGTATGCCTGGGTAGTGCTCGAGCTAGACGACATAGGACTGAGGATCTCCGGCTTTATGGCGGGAATCGGCTCTCCTGAGGACCTACCCGTCGGAACCCGGGCAAGAATTGCCGGATTCGACGACAGGGGAATCCTCATCGAAAAGCAGTAAAATAATTTGCTGCAATTATTAAAAAAATTCCAAGCACATTTTTAATTATGCCGCCAGACGATCCCTCTTCATGTCAGTGGAAGTAACATGTGGCAAGTGCGGCGAGAAAATCACCAACATGAAAATGCTAAAGTCGCTGAAGGATGTGATGAATCGCTACGATGGAAAGTGTCCGTCCTGCGGACAGACGCTGTCAACATCCGAGTTTACACTTGACGTGCAAGAGAGCTGATCAAAGATAATTGCATGTCTGAATTCACAATTCTTATTTAGTGGAATTTTTTAGTGTAGGCATGGAACTGAGCGAGGGGGTAGCGGAGCCTAAGAGAGGCAGCATCCTGCAGTCCACCTCGAAGCGCGTAAGGATGATCTTCTCCGTGATGGCAAGCCCGAACAGGATCGACATTCTAAGAATCCTCAACTCAAAGGGGCCCCTTACGTACTCGGAGCTGAAGGGACTTGCCGGATTCAAATCCAAAAAGGAGAGCGGAAAGTTTGCATACCACCTGCGCAAGCTGCTGAGGCAGTCCCTTGTGGCGCTAAACAAGTCCGAGCGGAGGTACACCATCACAAACCTCGGAAAGCTGGTCCTGAGCCTTGCCAGGCAGATTGAGGAAAGATCAATCATTGAGAGCGGCAAGATGTACGTCAGATCATCAGACGAGTCGATCGAGGAGTTCAACTCCCACAAAATCATCCAGTCGCTTGTCAGGGAGGGAAGCCTTCCACTGGAGCTGGCACAGAAAATCACCGAGGAGGTCGAGAACAGGATTTACAAGTACCAGACCACCTATCTTACAGGCTCGCTAATCCGCGAGATGGTAAACTCCGTCCTGCTTGAGCACGGGCACGAGGAGTACCGCAACAAGCTTGCACGCCTGGGCATGCCCGTCTTTGACGTCCAGGAGATGGTCTCAAACGTCGATAATGTCGACAACGGCGCCGAGGGACTGCTGCTCAAAACGGGGCAGCAAATCTTCAGCGAGCACCTTCTGTTCAATACGCTGCCAAAGGACGTTGCAGACTCGCACCTGTCCGGCGACCTGCACATCGCGAATCCCGGCGTCTGGTCGCTGCTGCCTGATACCATATTCATCAACGCAAAGGAGCTGCTTGACGACGGCATAAGCCTGGGGGGAAAGTACCTTGACGTCTCAAGGGTCGCGGCGACCAAGACCCTGGGTGATCTTGCGACTGCACTGTCGACTGCAATATCACTGATTGCAAAGGAGGCATCACAGGAGGTCGTAATCGACGGCCTGCCCCATGTGCTCTCAAAGCACGCCAAGAACGCCTCCGATCTGGAAGACAAGCTAGTAGGCGCGTTTGCAGCCGCATCGACGACGTCAAAGTACGGCAAGCCTGCAACAATAATCTCGATACGCCTGCAGCTTGGAACCGAGAACAAGACAATCGGGGCAATACTGAACGCGTATCACAGCTATGCAAGGATGACGCCAATGCCGAAGATCGGGCTGGTCGTAGACCATGACAAGGGCAGGGTCTCAGACGTCTCTGAAAGGCTGGCCGAGATAGTCTCGCTGGGCGGGATTGTGACCTTTGGCAAGGGACAGCTGTCCGGCATGGGAGTCACCAACTCGTCAAAGCCCGCGACGTCCTCGTCAATCAAACTGCAGTCCGTCTCGATCAACCTGCCAAGACTTGCGTTTGAGTCAAACAAGGACGAGACCTACTTTCGGGCAAGGCTGGCACTGCTGATGAAGCCGGCACTGGCCTCCATGGCCATAAGAAAGAAGGACATATCCGACCTGACCCGGCGCGGACTGAACCCCGTCCTGGCAAAAAACTCGCAGTACATGCAGAGAAGCTCCGTATCCCTCGTCATCAACCTCGTGGGCCTGAGGGAGGCCGTCTTCAACATCCTGGGCTGCCAGAACGACAGGGCCGGGCGTGGCGTGCTCTACAAGGTGATTGATACTGCAGTGGACGTTGCCGCCAAGAAGGGCAAGGAGATGGGCGACGAGGTCAAGATCTCCATGATCGGCGGCCAGGGCGCGGCCAGATTCGCCACACTGGACGCCGAAAAGTACGGCAAGAACTCCGCCCTCAGCGAGGCCGATTCGGACTCGTACAGCCAGGGCGTCGTGCTGTCCGCATCAGAGGTCGGCGGCCTTACTGCAAAAAGCGACGAGATCTCCCAGTGCAACAAGCTTGCCAGGGCGCTCAACGGGGGCCTTGCAGTCAGGCTGGACATTGCAGGGGACGCATCAATACCCGACATCAAGGCGGCCATTGAAAAGACCGCCGCCCTGATATCGTCCTTCACCCCGATCAAGCCGGTGCCCATCTGCGGGGAGTGCGGCTTTAAGGGCGAAAAGCTGTCCAGCAAGTGTCCAAGCTGCAAGTCGCCGTATATCATCTGAAATTCGTCACTCCGGCCCCGGTACCGGCCATTCGTGGCCGATCAGGTTCTCCCCCCAGTCCTGATATTGCAGGTTATGAGGTTCACAGCCTCCCAATCTATGCGGAATGACCGGCGATCATCGCAATCCATCCTCCCGACACCCCCTGGCCCGACTTCAATTGGATCGGTACAAAAAAAGTTGAGCTGGGTATGGACTTAGATCTCTCAATAATATTTAATACGCTAGTTGGATTTACCCTCCATGGGGAGATTATAGTTGGATAATTCACAAGTAGAAAGCTCTATCGGAGAGATCCGCAAGAGGAACGGAAAGGTTACCGCCTTTAACAAGGATAAAATTTCCAATGCCATCTTCAAGGCATTGGAGGCCACATCTGAAGCCGATCGTGGCCTGGCAGACCGACTGACGGACGGTGTGCTCGAAAAACTGCACAAGCAGGGGTTCTCTGCGTCTCATCCTCCCAGTGTTGAGAACATACAGGACATGGTGGAGTTCACCCTGATTGATAACGGCCTGAGCGAGATTGTCAAGGCCTACATACTGTACAGGCATGAGAGACGAAAGCTCCGCGATGAGAAGATGAAGGTCATCAACACAAAGCAGCTTGATCCCGTATCGAAAAAGTTCGATCTGAACTGCCTGCGCGTCCTGGCGTCGAGATACCTCCTGAGGAACAACAAAAACGAGATCACCGAGACGCCGACGCAGATGTTCGAGCGCGTCGCGCTCCTGGTCGGAATCGGCGACCTGATGTATGATCCGCAGATATTTGCAAAGGACGGCAACTATTCCCAGAACGTCGACGAGGCAAGATCCTATCTTGAAAAGCTGGACAGGTTTGACTACAAGTTCAAGATAGGAGACCACTACCTGAACAAGTATCATTTCAGGTCACTGATCAATCACTACATCGCCCTTGCAGGCAAGGGACTGATGAAGGTAAGCTTTAAGGATGTCCTGACACTGCTTGCGGCAAAAAAACTTGACAGCCACGCAGACAAGGTAGCAGAATACTTTGAGCTGATGGTATCGCAGGACTTTCTGCCAAACTCGCCGACAATGATGAATGCCGGCGGCCGTCTGGGACAGCTGTCCGCATGCTTTGTACTGGACATGCCTGACGACATGGGCGGAATAATGAAGTCGACGTCTGATGCGGCGCTGATCTTCAAGTCAGGCGGCGGGGTTGGAATCAACTACTCTGACCTGCGACACGAGGGAGACATTGTGGCCTCGACGTCGGGAGTCGCATCCGGTCCGGTCTCCTTTATGAACATCATCAATACCGTCACCGAGGTAGTCAAGCAGGGCGGCAAGCGCAGGGGTGCAAACATGGGAATCATCGAGGCATGGCATCCCGACGTCGAGAGGTTCATCACGAACAAGACAGAGCCCGGGGTCCTGGAGAACTTTAACGTCAGCGTTGGAATCTGGGAGGACTTTTGGAACGCGCTTGTCAACACCGATGACGGCAAGTACATGCTGAGGAGCGCGCGCGACATGTCGCCCGTAAAGGAGGTAAACGCACACCAGATAATCGACCTGATTGCCCTGTCCGCATGGAAGAGCGCCGAGCCGGGCCTGATCTTCTTTGATCAAATCAACAAGTACAACGTGTTTGCAAAGGCGCGCGGCGCCCCCCTGCGCGCGACGAACCCGTGCGGCGAGCAGAGCCTCTACCCGTACGAGTCATGCAACCTGGGCTCGATCAACGTTGCAAACCTTGTAAAGCGCAAGGCAGACGGGGAGTACGAGTTTGACTGGCAGAGGTGCGAGGAGACAATCCGAAAGACCACGCGGTTCCTGGACAACGTAATCGACGTCAACTACTATCCTGTCGATGAAATCGACGTGGCATCAAAGGACTCCCGAAGAATCGGGCTGGGAGTCATGGGGGTCGCAGATCTTCTCTACAAGCTGAGGATTCCGTACAACTCAAAGGAGGGATACGAGCTGCAGTCAAAGCTCTCCGAGGCGCTGACATATTACTCAATGGAGGAAAGCGTCGCACTGTCAAAGTCCAGGGGGGAGTTCCCACTCTGTCCCAAGACCGAGTTCCCGGAGGGAAAGATCCCCGTCGCCGGATACTATGAGAACCCCAAGGAGGCGCACTCGTTTGAGTGGGACGCGCTGATTGAGAAGATCAAAAGGCACGGAATCCGAAACGTCCTGACCACGACTGTTGCGCCGACCGGGACGCTTTCCATGATTGCGGACTGTACCAACGGGATGGAGCCTACCTTTGCACTGGTCTTTGAAAAGCGCGTGACCGTCGGGAGGTTCTTTTACACAAACAAGATCTTCGAGCAGGTACTGCGCGACAACGGCCTGTACAGCGAGGAGCTGCTGGCAAAGATTGCAGACAACTACGGCTCCGTGCAGGGAATCGACGAGATTCCCGACTGGATCAAAAAAGTATTCGTCACCGCGATGGACATCCACTGGGCCGACCACCTGATGGCGCAGTCCGTATGGCAGCAGTGGATTGGAAACGCAATCGCAAAGACAATCAACATGCCGTATGACGTGACCGCAGACGACGTCAAGGCATCCTACCTGCTGGCACACGAGCTGGGCCTCAAGGGAATCACCGTGTACCGCGACGGCTCGAGGCACAAGCAGGTCCTCCACATGACCAGCGAGAATGCAACCAAGACGTTTGACGTTGTTCCGACCCGGTATGTCACCGACTTTGTGACTCGCAACATTGGGAACTCCTACATCCGCTCCCAGGTGGACAACGCGCTGCGCCTGAAGATCCCGTCTGCAGAGGTCATCGCCAGCGAGCAGCTTGCCGCAATCGAGGACGTTCCGGAGGAAAGCCTCTGTCCCACATGCAAGAACACCCTTGTCTTCGTGGAGGGATGCAGCATCTGCATCGACTGCGGATACACCGGATGCACGTCCGGATAACTGCCACCACAACTTTTTTACCCCCTTTTTAATTTCCGATCCGGGTGGACAGGAAGGCCATGGTGGGCATTGCAGTGATTGCCGTCGCAATCGGCGCCTCGATGACGCTGACGCTTCAGACGTTTGATGCCGCGCTCAACACCACAGTCAACAACCAAAAGATCGGCCTCGTGGTCAACTCCCCGACTGCCACGCCGGACGTCAGGCTGATCAGCGACATCTACGAGCAGGCATCCTCGACCGGCATAGGGCGCAGCAATGTCTACATGTTCTGGAATATAATAGAGCCGGAGCAGGGCCGGTACGACTGGAGCCAGTCTGACATCCTGATGAGTCTCAACAAGAACAACAACCTCAAGGTCACGCTCTACTTTTCTCTGATCAACGGAAGGACGCTCGGCCCTCTGCCCGACTGGATGGGGGGCCCGGACCTGGCCTCGATTGACCCCTCCCGGGTGGCCGCCACCCTGGATGCGGTTCTTGGCAGGTACCACATCGTCGACTATGTGGTCGTGGCGGGGGAGACAGACGAGCATTTTAGGTACGATGAGCGGGGCATCCCGGCCTACAGGGAGCTGTTCGAGGAGGTGTATTCCGAGCTAAAGCCGAGGCATCCCGACGTGAAGTTCGGCAACACGTACTCGTTGCACGGGGTAATCAACAAGGATCTTGACCACATCGTAGGCGGTCTGGACATCGGCGACTTTGTGGGATTTACGTACTTTCCGGTCGACTCCCTAAACGACATTGCAAAAACCCCGGACGAGGCAGTCGCCGATCTGCAGCATGCAGTTGATCTTGCCGGCGGGAAAAAGGCGGCGTTTTTTGAGGTAAGCTGGAGCACGTCTGGCTTTGTAAGCGGAAGTGCCGAGGATCAGAGCAGGTTCATTGCAAAGACGTTTGACTTTTACAACGAGAACCACCGGGACATTGAGTTTCTGACGTGGTACCGCCAGTATGACAGGCCGGAGGGGTCATGCTCGTTTGACGCGGGGCCAGACGCGGGCAAGATCGCCGTGGGCGGCGGCCCCGGCCTGGGCGGCAGCCAGCACGTCGCCGAACGCCTGGGCAGCTATGTCTGCAATGCCGGGCTGATTGACGCCGATGGAAACCCAAAGGCGGGATGGGGCGAGTTTGCCAGGCAGGTCTCAAAGAGCTCCTGAGTGATGGCCTCGCTGATCCTCGCAGAATCCTCACTGGAGACCGTTCCTGCGGAACTGCAGCGCCACAGCTCCGTGAGGGCCCATGCCCGCAGGCTGGGCAGGCCGCCGTCTGAAATCCTCCTTGACAACTCGTGGCACTATGCCGCGATGAGGGGACTGGAAAACGAGGCCAAGCGCGGAAGGCCCGACATAGTCCACTTTAGCCTGCTGGAGGCGACATCCATTCCGCTGTACCATGAGAGCAGGATCCGGGTCTACGTCCACACCGTAGATGACAGGGTGATTCGCGTGGGGGAAAACGTAAAGCTTCCAAAAAGCTATCACAGGTTCCGGGGGGTGCTTGAGAAGCTGTTCCGGGAGCAAAAGGTCGGCGACGGCGTACGGCCTCTCCTTGAGGTCGCAGACATGACGTTTCAGGAGCTTGTGCGGGAGATTGGGCCCTCCAAGGTGGTCGGACTGACCAGGGAGGGGGCGTCCAGCTCCTGCCCCGGCGTTGCAAGCCTGGTTGACGGGGATGCGTGCCTGGTAGTCGGGGGATTCCAGAAGGGACACTTTGCCGAGTCTACAAAAAAATCCATTGACGAGCTGTACCGCATCGACGAGGCCCCTCTGGAATCCCATGTCGTAACTGCCAGAATTCTTTACGAGTACGAAAAAACCATTTTTATGTAGGATGTACGGCCTGCTATCTTGTGCAGTCATAGTATAGCCTGGTTAGTATTCGGGGTTTCCAACCCTGTGACGCGGGTTCAAGTCCCGCTGACTGCATGCCTTGTGAGTAGGAGTTTGTCCCTCCGGGGATGCGGCGTGTGGGACGTGATCATGAAGACCCCAGTCGGCAGTGCCACCTTACAGATGCAACCTGACTCGTGGAGATGCGGACGGCTGCGGAATCTGCAGGCAGCTTGAACTGTTTGGAGTGAGACGTTTTGTGTGGAACCTTTGGGAAGACTGCCTTGGGGAGTTAATCACTTGCCCCTGTGACTGGAACAAATTTTTATGGGAACCCGGACTGAGACCTATGAAGCCTGCGGCCAGACAGATCGCACTTGAGCGAATGAGGATCCTGATTGACAACGCGGTATCCAACGCAAGGGACAACCCCGCACTGTCCCAGCGCCAGGCCTCCATTGCAAGGAGGATCAGCACGAAATACAGGATACGGATGCCGTATGAGATCAGGATGACATTCTGCAAGAAATGCAAGAGCTTCATTGCGCCCGGCGTCCGTGCA
Source organism: uncultured Nitrosopumilaceae archaeon (assembly GCA_964348355.1). Classification (GTDB taxonomy): domain Archaea; phylum Thermoproteota; class Nitrososphaeria; order Nitrososphaerales; family Nitrosopumilaceae; genus JAWVZS01. The sequence continues at coordinate 9,990 of CAYGCI010000043.1, forward strand.
CGGATCAGGACGGGTGGCTCCACGGCCAGGTCAATACGCATAACCTGCGGCTACTGCGGGCATGTTTACCGCAAGATGATACGGACTTCGGGGGTGACCCGCAAAGCGGCTCCAAGCAATTCAGACCAAGCTGCCGATAATTCCTGAAGAGCATCGATCCACTTTGTATGAGGCCACGTTCACCTGCTGGGCCAGGCAAAGTCACAGCCACGTGCAATCCGTGCCCAACCTCTAGGGAAGCGGGCCTCATGTGCCGCAATGTAGGCGCCTGTCCCCTGGGGATGCACTGCCGATCGGAGCCCTCATGATCATGCCCCCCACGTCGCATCCCCGGAGGGGCCAACTCTTGCCACAGTAATTGCCTCCATGATTTATAAGGCGACTCTCAAGTTTTTGTCTTCATGGCAAAGGTCTACGACGTGCCGGCAGACGTTTTCATCTCGGAGCTTACCGAGACACTAAAGGGCGAGGACATTGCAGTCCCAAGCTGGGCCCCGTTTGTAAAGACCGGGGTTCATGCAGACAAGCCCCCGCATGAGAGCGACTGGTG
>CAYGCI010000044.1:0-10362 GCA_964348355.1 uncultured Nitrosopumilaceae archaeon
GTCCGGTTAACCGCTAACTGCCAAAGACAATACAGTAAATTCAAGAAAAAAGGAGGGTGTCTAGTCATTGTACAGTGCATAGGATCAAGGGACGCAATATACAACCTGTCATAGTGCCTAGCTTGCAGTGACGACTAAAGCAGTGGGCGCTATATGAAATCTTGCCGGTATCCTAGCATGCAGCCACGCCCCTCTGCTGGACGGGAGTAAAAGCCACAGCTGCATGCGAGTTTGCCACTAGCTGTTCAAGGCGGGATGGCCTCGTAGGTATCCTGTGATTTAGCATGCATGCGGTCACGTTTTCTCAAACAGTCTTTATAGTGGCGATTGAAAATCCCTGATCATCAAAGGGCGCCTTCTTGCATGGTTCATGGCCGTGTGTTTCTGGGGAGCCCCTTAATCGCCGCCACATGACTGCCCGCAGGAATCACGCCTGGTTTAGGACCCAGTCGTACCCTTTTTCATCTAGCTCGTCGGCAAGGGAGGCGCCTCCGCTCTTGAGGATCTGGCCCCTTGCAAAGACATGGACGTGATCAAGCCTGCTCAGGAATTTTAGGATCCTCGCATAGTGCGTGATTACAACCACGGTAGAGTCCTCTGCGGAGACCTCGCTGATTGCCTTTGCGACTGCCTGGACCGCATCGACGTCCAGTCCGGAGTCCGGCTCGTCCAGGATCGAGATCTTCGGCTTGAGGACTGCCATCTGGAGCACCTCTGATCTCTTCTTTTCCCCGCCTGAGAATCCCTCGTTTAGGTACCTTGAAAGGAACTCGTCGTGCAGGCCGACCTTTGTCAGGTTGTCCTTGAGGTACTTTTGGAACTCCCTTACGGTGATAAAGACCTCCCTGTCCTCGCCCTGCAGCGCCTTGCTCAGCGAGTTGTAGGACGTCCGCAAAAAGTGTGAAAAGCCGACGCCGGACACCTCTGTGGGGTACTGGAACCCCAGGAACAGCCCCTTTTTTGCCCTCTCGTCTGCAGACAGCTCCAGGATGCTCTGCCCGTCCAGCAGTATGTCCCCGGATGTGACCTCGTACTTGGGATGGGCAAGCAGCGTATATGACAGCGTGCTCTTTCCGGAGCCGTTTGGCCCCATGATGGCGTGAACCTCGCCGGGGCCGGTCTTGAGGTTTACGCCCTTGAGGATCTCCTTGCCCTCCCTTGACACGTGCAGGTCTCTGATCTCCAGAACCGCCATGGAGTCCACAGATCCCCCTCTATATATAATGCCCGCGAAATTTAGCTGCTCCTAACGGCTGTGGTGCGAGGCCGCCCCAAGGCATCCGGGCGCCACCTGCACGCATCTGTGACTCGTGTCCGGCCAGACGGGGATGCGGCCTCGTGCCTATAATGAGATAAAAATGAAAAAAAGGGGAGTGGTTATTTTCTGGCCAGAGTGGGCCTCAGTGCAACCTTGAGCTTGTAACTAGTCAGTATCTCCTTGCATCGGTTACGGATTGTAACCTCTGTGACGCCTGCAATGTCTGAGACGTCCCGCTGCAGGACGCTTTGGCCCAAAAGGATGGACGCTATGTACAGGTATGCGGCGGCGATTCCGTTTGGCGCCTTGCCGTCTGCAAGCTGGCTGTCCTTGGTCTTTTCTGCGATCTCTAGGGCAAATCTCTCCGCCCTGACGTCTGTATGCGTCAGGTTTGCGATCTTTGAGATGTACTTGTCCATGGTGACGACCGGCGCTACGACCGGGCCCATCTCCATGACCATCGTCCTGTAGTATCTTGCGGCCAGCTTTGACTTGGCCTTGACGTCCTTTGGCGTGCAGATCGCCCTGGTGATCTCCTCCAGGGATCTGACCACGTCGCACTGCTTGCATGCCATGTATACCGTCGCCGCAGAAATGCTTGTGACGGACTTTCCCTTGACCTCCATGTGCTCGTCTAGGCCCCTGTAGATCATCGACGCCGTCTCAAGGACGTTCCTCGGCAGCGAAAGGTTCTGACATGTCTCTGCGACCTTCATCAGAACGTTTGCCAGCCTTCTCTCCTTGGGAGACGATACCCTGACTCTCTGCTGCCACTTTCTCAGGTTGTGCATCTGGGATGCGACCTGGGAGTCGATTGCCTTTCCGCTAAAGTCCTTGGAGCTTATGGAGATCTCCGTCGTTATTCCCAGATCGTGCTGGGAGAGCGTGGTCTGTCCGGTGGCTCTTGCTAGTTTCATTTTTTCTTCAAGATTGCTTGATATTGACTCTGGACCATAGTCTGCCATCTGCTCTGCCACGACAACGCCGCAGCCAGAACAAATCCTCTCGCCGTTCTGAAGGTCGTCTACAAGCGTAGACTGGCACTCAGGACAGCAATGTGTTGTCTCTAGTGTGTTCATTTTCGTTTTCTCCTGAATTTTTGTTTGACTGCAGGGGATAGTTCCGATGTGAAAACCCTCTTTCCGGTGAACTTTTTTATGTTGTTGGTCAGCGGGGCTGCAGATGCATATGGACTGTCCACTGGACCGATTAGTTCCATGACCTTTGCAACCTTCACACCCTCCTCGTCGCAGAGTATTTGCCCTTCGTCGACCTTCCTTGAAAGCCTGGCAATTACCCTGCCGCTACCGGCCAAGTGCGATATCTCGCCTACCTCCTGCAATTACCAATCAGAGCAAACTGATTGTTATCATAGACTTCTGTCAACTTTACTTTAGCTGTGAGCTAGAATTGGCTCTACTTTTGCTGTTTGGACCTCTTTGCGACCAGCTTTTCTGAAATCCTGCCGAGAATCCTTGTCTTCGGGGACACCTTTGACAGCACGATGTACCCAGACCTGACGTACGGCCTCCTGGGAAACCTCACTGCATCCTCTGACTCGACGACTTTGAATCCCGCGGCCTCTGCGGCCTCTGACAGCTCTCCCAGTGACGGGTCAAAGACGCACCTGTCCTTGTCGACGCGCCTTCCCCTTGAGCGCGGCAGCGTCTTGTTAAAGTAATCCAGCCAGACTATGACGTGCTCGTAATCCTTCATCCATGCATCACCCTCGACTCGATCACCCCAGCTGTTTGCGCCCCGTCCTTATGTGCATTTCTGCCCCGGCTTGGCCTGCAGCGGCCCCGTGCAACCGAGTCCTGCCTTTTCGTGCTGCCCTGATTCCCGCTGCCGCGGCTCTGCATTCCCTGACTTTGACACGCCTCGGAATCCTGACACCGCTTATCTTTGCGGCCTTTTTGCCGATGTACGCCAGGCTGCAGCCATATGCGCGGCCTCCTCATCTGACTTCTAGTAAAAGCCGGCATTGGGCGCATTTTCAGCTTTTGTGCCGGGTCTTTGCCTTTGGGAAATTCCCGACATCATCCCTGAGCCATTCTGGAGTCCCACGGGTCTTTTTTGCCTGCAGTCTTTGGATGGCCGCAGCCTGCTGTGTTTGCATGCGGCCGATCCCAGTTTGCGGCGCTGCCCGTGATCGCTGGCGCGTGGCCTGAACCGCATGCAACCTGCGGGCAGCTCAGCTCTCAGGGTACTGTGACTGCGGCCGGTGAGCCGGGCATCTTCAAAAAGCATCATAATGTTATTGCCGCATCCTTTCCCTCATTTTTTTTCATGATGTATCTGTGTGGCATGTTATGGGGGTTGAGGCCCCCTCTGCTGAAATCTTGCTCTTGCATACCAGTGAAAGGACGTGTCCTTCCATGTGTGGCTTTGGATTATCGCACCAGGCTGACTTTCATGTGCGGGTGCGCCGAGTACGCAAAGACTAGAAACCTCGTTGGCACTCATGCTGCTGAAAAACTCCTTGTATTCGGCCCCGGCCGGCCAGCCGTTTTTTCACTCTTCTGCGACTCGAGCTCCCCTGAGAGGTGATCCGAAATTAGAAACCATATGAATTTTTCAAGTAATTTCACAGTGAAATTGTATTTTGTTGGTGTTTTGAGCTGCTTTACCAGCTAAGTGAAATGTAAACGAAATTTGTTGTTTTGCCTTGTTACTGAGGCACCGTGCCTCTCGTCCCGTTTCTGTTTTTGCTCGATTTCAGGGTACTTTTCACTTGGCTGTTTACGCAGATTCGTTCATAAATAATCAGAATCTGCCAATTTCGAATCAATTCTCTGCCACGCTCTGCCCTCAGTCGACCCCATTCTTCCATGGGCAGCAGCCAAAACCCAGGCATTCTCCGGATGCCATGCCTTCTCGTCTGCTGTCTCGCTGTACGGGCCGTAGCTGCCAGCGTCACCACCGGGCCTGTCCTCTGACTTTCCAGCTTGTCCGGGAGCAGGGACGTCATTTTTTGCAGCCCTGTCCTGCCCATGACCGGCTCGTCATTGGCGTTTGCCAGCAGAATCATCCATCTTTGCAGGCCATCTGCGCCGTTGATCGCTTTTTCCAAGCCTGTCATCCCTTCATCCAGGATGTCCTCATGTGTGGGCTGTGATGCCTATGATTTTGATCCCCTGCTGCGGCAAAGTCAGGCGATATCACAGCTTCTGGCCCGAAGGCCGCCGCCGGGCTCCTTTATCGCTCTACCAAGACCGCGTTTACCACGCCGTCCTGCCCTGGCCTTGAGACGATCCTGCATTTTCCGTCCTCTGTTTCAAGGACTGCGCCCTTTGTAATCACGCCGCGGCGCCTGTAGTCGTTGTTTGTCGGGTTCTCCAAGACCTTGAGAATCTTTGTCTTTTTTACCCTGCCGTCCCCGGTGACCAGGTTTGCAAAGTCAATTGTTTTCAATGCCGTCTTGCTGTTGCCACCCCTGACCCTTCTAGTAATCGTGACCTGCGCGCCCGCAAGTGCCTCGTTTGGGTACCTGTCTATCTCGTACTTTCGCCTGATTCTCAGCGGGTGGCGGGTGCCGCCGGTTATCTTGCTGGTCGCCAAGTTCTCTACTGACTTTCTCACGCGTTACCTCAAGGACACTCTAATTTATACACAGCGGCAAACCTGTGCGGGGGGAATGGTTACTGTGTGAGCATGCCTTCCATCTGGTGCCCTGAGACCTTCCTTACCTTCTTGAAGAGCTTTTGCTTGAGCGAGTCCGCGTCCCCCTGTATGCCAAAATACTTTTGGAACTTTTCAGTCGTGGTGTATATTTTGAGCCTCCCGACATTTTGGTGACTGATAAAGTCAAGCTGCCTGAGCTCCTTTAGGTGGGAGTATACGCCGGTTCCCCTGGTCTCCACCAGCTGCTTTGATGAGATCGGCTGCATGTATGCGATATACGACAGCGTCTTGAGCGTGGCCTTGGGGAGGATTGGCTTTGATGCATACCGCCTGACCACGTCCGTATATTCGGGCTTTAGCTGGAACACGTACGTTCCATCTGGAAGCATGACCACCTCCAATGCCTTGAAGTTGGCCTTTGTCTTTTTCATGATTAGGTTCAGAATATCCAGCGTCTTTGTCCTGGACTCGGTTCCCGACGCCCTTATGATCTCCTCTATTCTGAGCGGCCTTCCGGCAGAGTACAGTGCCGCCTCCGTCCTCGCTATTGCCTCGTTCTGACTGATTTTCTCCAACCGTCCCTCGCCTGATTTCTCCTATGCTGTCAGCTCCTGCCCACGCAGTGTTATCTTGATGTCCTCGCCGACCTGCTCCAGATCGACCTTTTCGTCCCTTGCCAGGAACAGGACAGCAAAAAAGCACCTGATAGAGTCCACCCCGTCCAGATCCGTTACTATGTCCTGAAGCATCCCGAATCCTGCCGGCGTGATTTTCTTTACCACCAGATCCTCGTATTTTTCAATGATGTTTTCAAGCGAAATAAAGTACTCCTCAAAGTCTGGAACCTCGACTGGCTCAAAGCGCATCCTGCTGCTCCTCCTTGACTGGGGGTTTGCAATGGAGCCGATCAGGTTCTCAAGCAGCCCAAGCAGCTCGTCAAGCGTAACCGGATATGTTGACTCGTGCCTGTACGGCATGTTGACCAGCTCGATGTCGACATCCCTCCTCTGATGCATCGGCTTTTTCTCCATTGCTGCCTTTTGCAGTGCAAATATGCTCTCCACCTTCATCCTGTATATGAGCGAGGATGACAGTGCCGCCATGCCCGCCACACGGAGGTCCTTTTTGCCGCTCTTCTCCAGAATCCTGATCAAGAGGTTGAGAATGCTGATCAGGTCAATCTCCCACACGTCCCGCTTTGCTATTGCTGACGTGTTGAACAGCACGTTGACGGGAGCCTGGGAGATGCTGGAGGGAGGTTCGTCTTGGCTCATACGAAATTTTTCGTAACGTTCCATAATATCTAGCAGCTCTATTTTTTTATCCCTTCCGGTCAACTCTTGTCTTGTGGTGGAGGCACAAGTGGATCGCCTCTCAGACCACTTGGTTATATTATCGAGGGCGGCAATCGGCCAGGCCGTCTCATTTTCACCCATGTCCAAACCCACTTGCAGCAAACCCACTATTGCATCCCCATCCGAGCAGCTGAGATCCGAGGTGGCACCAGACTAGGCCAGGTGCGGCGAGGATAAAGTAATGGTGATCCGCCCTGGCGACAGGCCCGCATGCGTGAGCCCGTCCACGGCAGACCTGCTGGGACTCGAGCCGTAGTGCGGAGTTGAAAATCGATCATTTTTTTATCGAAATAGACACGATATGTCAAAATTATGATCGATCATTTTACGTTCATGCTGTGTCGGCCTGGCAGGTGCGGCTGCTCTGGGCCCCGGCTAACGTGCAGGATCGGATCCGGCGGCAGCGCAGGATCCGGGCACAGGACGCCGCCTCCGTATGATCTAACACGGACCAAGACAAAGTTAATTCTTATATTGCAATGACAATTCCCTGAGAGCATGAAGGTGGCCCAAATTACCGAACCCGACGCCCCGCTAAAGATTGAGGAAGTCGAGAATCCAAGGCCTTCCGGCCCCCAGGTTGTAGTCAAGATCAAGGCAACAGGCGTATGCCACAGCGACCTCCATCTGTGGGAGGGCGGCTATGACCTGGGCGATGGCACCTTTATGAAGGTCACAGATAGGGGGGTAAGGTACCCCGTTACTCCCGGTCATGAAATCGTGGGCTCTGTGCATGAGACAGGCCCCGACGTCGAGGGCGTCTCGGCAGGAGACGAGGTTCTGGTCTATCCGTGGATCGGGTGCGGTCGGTGCACTGCCTGTGAGGCCGGAAGCGAAAACCTGTGCGATACCCCAAAATCACTGGGCGTGTTCCAAAATGGCGGATATGCAGAATACGTCCTTGTACCCAGCTACAGGTACCTTGCCAAGGTCTCCGGCATTGACCTGGAAGGCGCCGCATCCCTTGCCTGCTCCGGCCTGACTGCCTACACTGCAATCAAAAAGGCAAACGCCGGCTCGCCTGAGTTCATTGTGGTGATAGGCGCCGGCGGCCTCGGACTCATGGGAGTCCAAATCGCCAAGGCCATCACCGGCGCCAAAGTCATCTGTGCTGACCTGGATGATGAAAAGCTTCGGATTGCCAGCGACATGGGCGCCGACTTTACGCTAAACTCCAAGGATCCGCAAACCGGCCAGAAAATCCTCTCAATATGCAACGACAAGGGCGCAGACAGCGTTGTTGACTTTGTAAACGCGCCTCCGACTGCCAAGCTGGGCCTCTCGGTGCTCCGAAAGAGGGGAAGCCTCGTGCTGGTGGGCCTGTTTGGCGGCTCGATTGAGCTGTCGCTGGTCACCGTTCCGTTGAAGGCAATCACCATTCAGGGTGCCTATACCGGGAGCTATGCAGACATGGTCGAGTTGCTGGAGCTGGCAAAAAAGGGCTCGATTAACCCGATTGTATCCAAGCATTATACACTGGATGATGCAGGCAGCGCCCTCAGTGATCTCAGGGAACGAAGGATTATCGGCCGCGCAGTCATCAACCCCTGACGTCCAAAGCCTCCGGGCCACGGGCCTCTGACCATTACGGATGCCGATCCGGCCCCTCCCGATTCACGGCAGCACGCCAAATGCGAGCACGGCAGGACAAAACCGGGCCCGCAGCCCTGGCCTTGTCAGAACGGATCTGCAAGACAGCAATCCTGAACTGGCCGCCCGCAGCCCGGCCTGCATCCCCCGGCATGATCGGAAACCTGGGCTGCCCTTTGATGTCCCCCGGGCTAGGCCGGGTTGCCTCCGGTGGCCGCGGTCCTCGCACAGACACTAGGACTCCCGTATCCATCCCTTTTTGATAACCTCCTCGTCCTCCCGGTTGCCCACCCCGGTAGCATACCGCCATACGGCATCCGTGCCTGCATTCATGGCGCTCTTGATTTTCAGCAGCGATTCTGTCTCCGAGTCGAGGTTCTCATCTGCATGCCCATTCTCCTTGCAGAACTTGCATCTGGCATCCAGGGAAACCGGGTCGATCCCAACCAGCGGATATGCAGAGCATGCCAGCGGCCTGTTCTGATAAATCCTGCACATGTATCCCCCGTGCCCTGCCCTGTCGTCTGACTCCACGTCCAAAAACGGACACGTGTTTCCGTTGCTCTCCTTGCCCATCATCTGGTATGCGATAACCCGAGTCGGCCCGTCCCTTGCAGGGTCTGAGACGCCTATCCTTGGAATAATCGAGACCGGGATTCCCATTCCCCTGGCTATCGCCTCTATTCTCTGCTTTTCCTCTGGCAGAATCAGGACTCCGATTTTCCCATATTCCTTTGACGGAAAGTACTCCCTGTCGATGCAGCACTGGGAGCAGTCCTGGACGCAGTGAAACTCCATCCCCTTGCTGGGACTGCTTTGGATAAAACCCCTTTGCGTGCGATCCCCGGCCGGGCAATCGGAACTGGGAAGTTATAGCAACGGTCACAAGTAATTGAGGGCTTTGGCCGGCGATCTGTGAATGTACTTGTACATGTAAGGGCGGGCAAACGACGCCGTCCCGTAATACTCAGATATGGCATGCCGCAGCTTGCTGACCCTTCTGTGCACCATCCCCCCTGAAAGCGACATGCCTGCCCAGGTCCCCGCATTCTTCCACGACATTGAGGTACGGTGATCCCCTCGGGATCATTGTCAGCCTGGCGTCGGGATGGCCCGCCAGATATTCTGCGACGGCAGCAAGGTCAATGGGAGAAATATGCTAAATCCAAACCCCGGGCAATCTTCACAGTTATATGTAATGCGAATCGAGGGCACCCATGGGAAAGCGCCAGGTCAAAAACGAAAGCGAGCTAAAGGAGATCAGGCTGCCAGAGGAGGGAGAGGTCTTTGGAAGGGTCCTCAAGATGCTAGGCGGCGAAAACGTAATGATCAAGTGCACCGATAATCTCACCAGAAGGGGCAGGATCCGCGGAAAGCTGAAAAGAAGGGTCTGGATCCGCGACAACGACATTGTGATCATAGCCCCCTGGGACTTTAAGAACAGCGAGCGGGGAGACATCGTATGGAGGTTCACCCTGCCACAAGTCGAGTGGCTAAAGGCAAATGACCACATCCCAAAGGACTTTTAGCAAAAGTCTCCTGGCGGGAAAAACCGGCGACCTAATGGGTGAGATTCACAATTGGCAGGTTTTGGCCCGTCCTGCCGCCGCTGGCCTGAGGCTTAATTGATGGTCCCAAGCGAAGGAATTGAACCTTCGACAACCCGGTTTCTGTATGCCTGATATGCTGCTCATGGTCAGCCAGGGCCGACATCTACAGCCGGAAGCTCTACCAGGCTGAGCTAGCTTGGGACAGGTTCTCGGGCGCACCTTTGTATTAAATAACTATCGAAGGCCCAATCACGCTCTGGGGATCAGATCCTCCGATCCGCCTCAACAAGCGTTAAATACCAACCAGAAAACTTGGATCCGTGCCAAAACAGGAGTTCACAAACGGATACGTCTGCTATCCCTACAACCACACGCACGACTCGATCGAGCTAAAGGAGTCCTGGGAAAAGTCAAAGAACATAGAGTCCATGTACTTTGCCACCGCGACGTTCTCCGGCGAGAGCAAGCCCTACTTTGCCAATTGCTCCAACCACTATCTTCTGGCCCGGTTCAGGGACAGTGCTGTCCTTGCAGATGACGTGGAAAACCACAAGCAAAACGAGGAGTCTTTTGTCTTCAACATCGATGATGACTTTTTTGAGAGAGAGGTTGACGGGAACATGAACTTTGTGTCCGTGTACTATCTTGAATATGGAGAGTCCGGGGAGGACGTCTCTGAGATTGCAAGCGTGGTGGCCAAGCGTGAAAAGGTAGCGCGGGCGAGCCTGGGGCACATGGATCTCTACTGCAAGGAATCCCCAAAGTTCACGTTTCCGTACAGCAAAAGCATCGTCGTACTGGAGGTCTCCAGCGAAAAAAGCCATCAGAGCGTAAACAAGTACTGCGAGAGAACGCGATCCTACGTAACGCGAAAGGGCTACTCCCTGACCCGGCTGGTCGGCCTGTCAGTTCTTGAAAAGCTAAAGTAGAAGGTAATAGGTTAGCCCCTGCCTAGAGTTAAAGTCACACCCACCGTCTTTTCAGG
>CAYGCI010000045.1:0-10319 GCA_964348355.1 uncultured Nitrosopumilaceae archaeon
CATAATTGTACATGCCGATTCATGCCTGACTGGTGGGGGTAGGTGACCACATACGCGTACTGTGTTTTCCGGGGTTTGTAAGAATCTGGCTGAGCGCGGTTTCTCAGAAGAAGAGATACAGTGGTGCTTGACGACGGCTCATCATACTCCAGGCAGAAGCTTCTTCTGGGAACTGTATTTCACAAGTGATGCTGATACCGTGGGCGAGCACATTGACAGGATAACAGAGACGTGTGAAGAAAAAATAAAAAACGCTAGGATTTCCTAGCAGGTTTGATTATGTGGATCCGGCAGGCCTTTAGCGGATCACTGTCGTCGGTCCGCTGAACCATTAGCAGCTTTGGCGTCTCAAAGTCCTCGGTGCACTTGGGGCAGGCATACGTCAGAACCCGGAACTCGTTTGGGTTCCTGGGCGTGCTCAGCTGCGGATAGCACGCCAGCTGGGCGCCGCAGTCGATGCAGAAGCGCTTGACGGTGGCCATCAGGCCTACTCCACAAACTTGCACTTGCAGACGGTACACGTTATGATCTGTCCTGGCTCGATCCGAGTCATCTGTTCATAGTCACAACACGGCGTAACAACCAGACGTCTAGTCATAATAGCCTATAATATAGGCTACTTTTAAGCATTCTGCGCAGAAAGGCGTTATCCAAAACTGTGGTTTTAGGGAGTGATTTTTGCACTGATCCCTGCTAGATCGCGGCGCAGCGACTGCAGACATCGGGTACGGATCCACGCCTCGGCCCGCATTGCGCAGCCATGGAATCGTGTTTTGACGAGATGCTGCACGGCATCCGCTACGGACGGAATGCCGCTGCACGGGCACCGCCGATCCCTAGTTGACCAGATTATGGCAGAGTGCCTTGAGGGTCAGCCTGAACGACTGCATCGGCAGCGACATGGCGCGCACCGTGTACCCAAAGTCGTTCGAGCTGGGCCAGCCGTTTGCCATAAACTACACGTGGTCGTTCAAGACATGTTCTGAGCTGTACGGCGACGAGTACCCCCCTGAAAATCCCAAGAGGTATCCGTGGACGTATAGATAAGGACGGTTCATACTCCCGTCCGGTTTTCCTTCCTGACGCCCATTCCTCCGAGTCGCGGCCTGTTTGTACACGAAAAGCCTCAGGACTGCCGGGGCGGGGGCAATGGGATGCAAAGGCCGTCCCGGCGGACGGGCGGGGCAATAATTATAATTTTTGCCCCGCGGGGATGCGCTGGATGTGGGGGCCGTCCCGGCTCCTGCGGCCCTGTCTGCCAAGGGCCAGGGGTCCGGGCACCGCGGGGAGTGCGGCGGACGGCCCGGCCGGGCATGCCGGGTGCAGGTATAGCGCGGAGGCACAGGCCGCTCTCTAGGTTATTATACGACAGGCCTGTCCGTACTGTAATGAACGTAGAGTACGAGGAGTTCGATACCGTAGAGGATCTTTTCCTGTATCTTTCGTCTGCCGCACCCCCGATGAAGAACACCATGCCGGTCAACTCCTACAGGGATCACGTGATGTCCTTTATCCCGCTCAGTCCGTCCGGCGAGAACTATCTGATGATTTTTGCAAAGGGGACCCTGGAGCCTGGGATTTACGAGTTTGACGTGGCCTCAAGGTCGTACAAGCGGGTCGAGTCCATAGAGCGGGCCGATAAAAACTACTTTGTGTCCCTGACCCCCAAAAGAAACACCATTGCAGACGCCGCACTAGAGCGCCTATAGTTTTTTTGTCTCAATCCTTGGGGCAGACACCGATCTACCCCTTGCATACTTTTCAATGATCTCATCGGGCGTTCTTCCGTTGAAGAGATCCTTGCAGAGGCCCCTGAGATACCTCATTATCGCCCAGGTTCCGGCCTTGATTATCCCGTACATGAATATCTTCATCGGGGGCCCGTAGGTCTTGTTTCTTAGGATTATCGGAATTATGTCGTTGATCACCCGCAGGTTGTTCTCCCAGCACTTCCAAAACAGCGTAAACTGGGCCTCGTTTAGGTTTCCAAAGTGCATCGAGTTCTTTTCACTAAAGTCCTGGTACAGCAGCGGCGCCACCAGGCCCCTAAAGTCCATCGCCCTAAAGTCGGCCATCATGTCGATCGTATGCTGGATGTCCTCAGGCGTCTCGTCGGGCCACCCGATGATGATGGTGGCAGCCGGGAACCAGTGGTTCTCGTTTAGAATCTTTGCCCCCTCCCTTACGACGCCCCCCCACTCTTCTGGCTGGAACGGCCTCGCCTTTACTCCCAGGTGCTTTTTGACCATCTTTGGCGCCACCGTCTCGATTCCCAGGTTTGTCGCCAGCCACCTTCCGGTCTCGTGCTGCCTGTTGATTGTCGAGATATCGCGCATCAGATCCGGATCTGCGGCAACGGCAGAAAACGTCATGTGCGTGGTTCCAACAAAGTTTGCGCCCAGTCCCTTCAGATTCCTCCACAGGTCCGTGATCGCGTCCCTGTTTGGGACAAAGTCCCTGTTGTCGCATCCGTAAAGCAGCATCTCGTCTGAGTGCAGCCAGACGGAGTCAAACCCATAGTCCAGGTTGATTCTTGCCTCCTTTTGCAGCCTCTCGACGGGGAGGTCCTTCTTTGATCTCTTGTTGACATCGCAGAAATCACACCCCCTTCCGCAGCCCCTCATCGCCTCGATCAGCGAGTTGACCGTGGGGCCCTTGATTTCCGGGATGTTCTGGATGTTCTTGACAAAGCAGTGCATCAGCTCCGGCGCGTCGCCCCTCTCCAGGTCGTTGAACAGGTCAAGTGCCAGCTCGTCTGCCTCCCCCACCACCACGGTGTCGATTCCGTGTATTCTCATCCTGTCTGATTTTGCCAGCTCCCACGCCCCGTTGCCCCCGACTACGACGTGAAAGTCGTGCCTTTTCTTCAGCTGGATGATCTTGGCGCACATTCTTTTGAACTTCATTGCCACATACGACAGCTTTTCAGGTGACATCGTGGTGGTTACCGGGGCCATGCCGAGCGGATCCATCACGTTGATTCCGACGACCTTCGTGTCCGGGCCTATTGATTTTTCCAGCATGTCGGGATTTGCCATAAATACCTCGTCCCTCCCGTATCCTTGCAGGAGCGCGCTCTCCACCCGCCTCAGGCCGACCTGCGCCACCTTGACCTCCCCCGTACTCGGATCGGTCTCGACTGCGGGACAAAAGACCTTGTCAAACACCCACTCTGGAAGAACCTCGTACGGCCCGCATGCGATGAACCCGTAAAGGAAGTTCCCCCTATAGTTTGTCATGAGACTTCTATCTGCGGTAAGTACTATCCTTTTGCCTGACAAGCCCGATCTCATGCTTGCCGCATGCTATATATCATTTACGAGATCCGCGGGGCAAGTTTTTGCAATCTGTCCGGCGTGCAGAACCCCCTGCCCTCCTTGCAATGTTTGCCGCAACTGCCCCCGCAGCTATCCCGTTGTCTATGTTTACGACCGACAGCCCCAGAGAGCAGCTTTGCAGCATGGATGCCAGGGCGGCAATCCCCCTCTCGCCGTATCCGTAGCCCACCGACGTGGGCACGCCGATGACCGGTATGTCCACTAGCGATGCGACCATTGTTGCAAGGGCGCCCTCCATCCCGGCTGCCACTATTACGGCATCCACGTCGCCCCCCACAAACTCCTTCAGTACCGGCATGACCCTGTGGATTCCGGCCACTCCAACGTCATAGCTTGCAATGCACTGGCAGCCCATTGACTCGGCCATCAGCCTCGCCTCCTCTGCCACCCCGATGTCTGAGGTCCCCGCAGCCAGGATGCCGACCCTTCCGCCGTTTTTCCTTGCCGCCTTTTTGTAGACTGCAAGCGTAGAGCAGTTCCTCCCCTGCCTGACCTTGTAGCCTGACTTTTTTGCAAAGTCCAGGATTATTTTTTGATCCCCCCGCCTCACCCTTGAGACGACGACGGAGTCTGCCTTTTTCATCACCCTCTCTATGATCTTTTTTACCTCCATGCTCTGCTTTGTCTCTGCAAAAACCACCTCGGGAATGCCCCTTCTTTTCCCCCTGCCCATGTCTATTTTTGCAAAGTCCTCCACCCTCTCTATCGAGTACAGCGAAAGCAGCTTTTTGGCCTGGCCTGCCGAGATCCTCCCCGAGCCCAGTGATGACAGTATCTCCTCTAGATCCACAGTCTTGCAACCTGATTTTTTTATAAAAATCTATTAGATTTCCACCTGGGAGAGCGCGTCTCTGACGCTGTCCACTGCCCTTCCAAACATCTGCCTCTCCTCATCGTTAAAGTCCAGCTCTATGATCCTCTCGACGCCGTTTCTGCCGATTACCGCCGGAACCCCGATTGTGACGTCCGAATGCCCGTATTCCCCGTCAAGGCATGTTGCAACGGGAATCACCTGCCTTTGATCCCTGACAACCGACTCGATCATCGCCGAGACTGCGTTTCCTGGCGCGTGAACGGTGGCGCCCTTTAGCTCGATTACCCTGGCTGCAACCCCCCTCGTACTCTGGACTATCTCGTCCAGCCTTTCTTTTGACAGCATTGATGTGAGCGGAATGCCTGAAACCGAGGAGAATCTTGGCAACGGAATCATGTTTTCCCCGTGCTCTCCGACAACTAGCGCCCTGATTGAGTCCCTCGAGTATCCGGTCGCCTCGTGGATAAACTGCCTGAACCTTGAAAGGTCCAGCATTCCCCCCATCCCGAACACCCTGCCCCTCTCAAAGCCCGAGACCTTGTATGCTATGTGTGCCATCGGATCCAGGGGGTTGGTTACGGGGATTATCATCGAGTCGCCTGCATGGGTCCTGACATTTTCAACCACGCTTTTTACGATCCCGGCGTTGATCTTCAGCAGGTCCATCCTCGTCATGCCCGGCTTTCTCCCGGAGCCTGCCACCACTACGACGACGTCTGAGCCCCTCATCTCCGAATAGTCGTTTGAGCCCCTGACCTCCACGTCGATTCCCAGCTCCGACAGGGCATGGCTGATATCCATCGCCTCGCCCTGGGGCAGCCCCTCTGCAATATCCAAAAGCAGGATCTGGTCGTCTAGCTTCCTCAATGCGGTAAACAGGGCCGCATCCCCGCCTACCTTGCCGGAGCCGACTATTGTAATCATGTGTGGGCTGCGGGCGCTGAATAATTAAACCTAATGAGGCGGGATTATGGACAGAATTTATATGCATTTTTGACATTCTGGTTTCATGGTTGTTGTGATAGATTCCCAGATGGCCGGGATCTCCGGCGACATGCTGCTTTGCGCCCTGGTTGATCTTGGAGCCGACAGATCCAAGATACTTTCAGGCATCGAGGTTGCAAAAAGGCACCTGCCCGGAAGCACCATCCACAGGCTTGATTTTACAAAGGAAAAAAAGAACGGAATAGACGTAACCCGACTTGTCCTCAAAGTCGAGGAGGATGTCGGCAAGCGCCGCGGCACGGAGATTAAGAGATGCATTGAGGAATCCCTCTTGGAGCTAGACATGTCTGAGAAAGCAAAGGGATTCGCAATCGCATGCATCGACGCCCTGGTGGGCGCCGAGTCCAAAATACACGGCGCCCCGGCCGGCTCCGTCCACCTTCACGAGGCATCTAGCATTGATACCGTCATTGACATTCTTGGATGCGCCATTGCCCTGGACGATCTCGGGATTCTCGACGATGACATAGTCAGCACCGCCGTGGCCGTGGGCGGGGGAACCGTCAGCTTCTCACATGGCGAGAGCTCCAACCCGGCCCCCGCGGTCCTGGAGATCCTCAGGGATTCGCAAATCCCGATTCACGGCGGCCCCGTAGCCGACGAGCTTACGACGCCGACCGGAGCATGCATGCTGGTCAGTCTTGCGACATCCCACCGGGAGTTTTATCCGGCCATGGAGGTCGACTCCGTAGGATATGGGGGCGGGGCTAAAAGTTTCGAGTCCTTTGCAAACGTGCTGAAGATCGTACGGGGGAAAAAATCACTGCAAACAGACTCTGTCGTCGTACTGGAGACAAACATTGATGATGTCTCCGGGGAGGTGCTGGGCGGCCTGATTGAGAGGGTTATAGGCAATGGTGCAAAGGACGTCACCGTATCTGGCGCAATCACAAAAAAGAACCGTCCCACAAACCTGGTCACCGTCATCTGTGCCGGGGATGCCGTGGATGGCATTGTCAGGATACTGGCCGATGAGACCGGGACCCTGGGGATCCGCATACGGCGCTCCGAGCGCCTCGTCCGGCCGCGCCAGGCAAGGTCTGAGAAAATTACGATCAACGGGGCCGAGTTTGATGTCAGGTTCAAGGTTGACCCCTCCACGCAAAAACTCCTCAAGGCCGAATTTGACGACGTCAGGAAGGTCTCAGAGGCGCTGGGACTGCCCCTGCGCGAGGCAGAGGATCTGGTCAGGGACGCCATAAGGGCTTTGGGCGGACGCGATGGATAAGCTAGAGCGGCTGGAGTCTTGGTTTGGCGACAAGCCCGGTGCGATTGTGGCACTGTCCGGCGGCGTTGACAGCGCGCTGGTCGCACATGCGGCCTTTGGGGCGCTGGGGGATTCGGCGGTGGCAGTCACGGCAGACTATAAGACGCTGTCATCTGACGAGCTGGACTCTGCATCTGCCGTGGCCCGAGAAATCGGCATCGAGCATCAGATTATAACATACAGCGAGCTGGAAAACCCGGATTTTGTAAGAAACGACAAAAACCGGTGCTTTTACTGCCGTTCTGAGCTGGCAGGGCGCCTGGTCTCCCTGGCCAGATCACGTGGCATACGGTGCATCGTTGACGGCACAAACGCCGATGACCTGGGCGACTATCGTCCCGGGATTGCCGCCCTGCGGGACAACGGGATTCAGAGCCCCCTTGTTGATGTGGGCATGCACAAAGACGAGGTCCGCTCGTTTGCCAGGCGGGCCGGACTGTCGGTCTTTGACAGGCCCTCCAACTCGTGTCTTGCCTCCAGGGTTCCATGGGGGCAGAGCATAACGTCGGAGGGGCTGGTGCGGATTGATCTTGCCGAGAGGCACGTAAGGCGAGTTCTGAATGTCAGGCAGGTCCGCGTGCGGGATCTGGACGGCACTGCAAGGATCGAGGTCCTGCCGCATGAGATCGGACTGGCCCAAAACCGCAGCAGGGACCTTTTCTCATACCTTCAAATGATCGGATTCTCTGATGTGGAAATTGATCCCCGGGGGTACTCGCCCGGAAGGCTAAACGTGATTGCAGATTGATCTACCTGGATAATGCCGCATCGACTGCAGTTGACAGGCGGGTCGTGGAGGAGATGATTCCGTTTCTTGGAGAGCAGTACGGCAACCCCTCGTCGATACACCGCTACGGCCGCATGGCCTCCCGGGCCGTCCAGAGGGCCCGCAAGGACGTCGCCGGCCTGATAAACGCCGAGCCCTCCGAGATCCTGCTGACATCGGGGGGTACCGAGTCCAACAACACCGCCCTTTACGGGGTCGCCGGAAGCGCGAGTGGGAGGCGCGTCATCACCTCCTCCATCGAGCACGATGCGGTGCTAGAGCCCTGCAGGCGGTTGGAGGGGCGGGGGGTCCGCGTCACCTACCTGCCTGTGGACGAGCACGGCCTCGTCAGCTTGGACGAGCTGCGCTCCTCCATCGGCGATGACACCTGCCTTGTCAGCATAATGTACGCAAACAACGAGGTCGGCACCATCCAGCCGATTCGGGAGATCTCCGGCATCTGCCGCCAGAGGGGCGTCCTATTTCATACCGACGCCGTGCAGGCGGCAGGCAAGCACCCTATAGATGTCAAGGAGCTGGGAATCGACCTGCTCTCGATCTCGTCCCACAAGATCAACGGGCCAAAGGGGGTCGGGGCGCTGTTTGTCCGCGACGGCGTAAGGCTTGATCCGCTGGTCCTCGGGGGAGGTCAGGAGCGGGGAATGCGATCTGGAACCGAGAATGTCGCAGGCATTGTCGGGTTTGGCAAGGCGTGTGCCATCTCAAAGGAGGGCCTCCCTGAGAACGCCAGGCGGTTTAGGAGGCTGCAGGAGAGGCTGGTCTCTGCAATACTCTCAGACGTTCCGCTCTCGTCGTTTAACGGACATCCCTCCTCTAGGATTCCAAACAACGTCCATCTTACGTTTCTTGGGGTCAGCGGGGAGGACCTGATAATCAAGCTTGACGAGTACGGCATTGCGGCATCCACCGGCTCTGCATGCTCTGTCAACACCCAAAAGGCCTCCCACGTACTGCAGGCCATGGGGTTCTCACACGAGCAGATATCGGGCTCGTTGCGCCTTACGCTGGGAATCTACAACACCGAGGAGGAGGTCGACCGGGCCGTCAAAATCATCAAAAGGGCAGTATCCGAGCTGAGGCAGTTCTCGCCACTAAAGCAAAAATACGACTTTTAGCAGAGCCGGCAGCTCGTGCCGGCACGCCTATGGCCCCCGGCCGGGCCGCCTGCCGTCCCTGATCCGTATCGCCGGGTGGCCGGAGATGCCTGCATCCTGCGCGCCGACGGTGCGCCTCACCCGCCATCCCGGCCCGCGGCGCGCACATCAGAAAAACGGATCACGGTTTTGGCACATTGCGCCTGCCTTGATGGGAAACGATCGATTCTCAACTGTACGCGCTGCGGCTCAAAAGCCCAGCAGGCCCCTGTACTCTTGCATGATCTCCTTTTTCCTGTATACGGGCTTGTAGATCTTCACCTTGATTGCGTTTTTTTCCTCCAAAACAATCCTGTTTTGCACAAACTCCTGCTTGCCGATCCTCAGATAGAGGCTGGAATCATCCATCCTCTCCTCCAGCGTTCCTAGGATCTCCCCCCTTTCTTGGTCGGATAATGCAGACGAGATTCTGTCCAGAATCCTGACTGCCCCGCTGCCTGCAATCCTGACATTGAGCACCGAGATCGGATTGCCAAAATGGCCCTCCCTCTCCTGCACTTTGAACTGCTCCCGCCTTATTCCGAACAGCTTCTCAAAGGGGCCGTAGAGCCTGCCCAGATCCTCGGTTGCGTGGACAATCACGTTCATGGTAACCACCACCCCGTCGTTCATGGAAAATCCCGGATGAAAAACTATGCTTCTAGCAGTACCGTCTCTGCGGCAGCTGTCCTGACCAGCTTGACCTTCTCAAGGCCCACGTGTCTGATTCTGATCAGCTTTTTGGCCACCGCCATGATGTCCGAGTTGATCTTGCCGTAGCATGTTGCCTGCACGAACTGATCGATTGTCATCTCCGGAACCGACTTTTCAATGACGTCCTTTGCAATTAGCCTGAGCGCATGCTTTCTTGACGTGTTAAGCTGCCTGTGTGTCAGTACAATAACCTTGATTCTGAAGATGTTTCCATCCTTGGTCTTTGCATCGATGATAAAGTTGACCTTGGAGGAGCCGCGCCTGACCAGGCTCCTCAAAAACTCCTTGGAGTACTCGTAACGCTTGAAGATCGAGGTCGCCCTGTCCTCCTTGACGCTGTCAATCTGGAAGTACATCTTGTATTGGTGCTGCGAGGGATCCCCCTTTAGGATGTCAAACAGCGTGACCTCGACCACCCTACCCCTGGCATTGTCGTCGTCTGTGATCGGAACGTAGGCTACCGGGACGTTGTTGAACGACTCTGGGGCATACACGTTGACCCACTTTTTCTCTCTCCACTTGTCCTTTACCCTGGTCTTTCTGCGCGCCAATTACTAACGGCTCCGAGTCCAAAATATAAGGGTATGTCGCGCCACAGTCTTCAGAAATAATCCAGAAAACGGCCTCGGCTTTGAAGCAAACCAAGTTATGATGCCTGCATATACGCCTGCCGCCATTTGCACAGTCATGAATCACGTACTTCTGGGAAGACTGCGCCACTGCGGCCTCACATATCCCTTTGAAGAACCACTGTTTTTGAAAATACATAATTCTTATAATCAAGAATGTTCTACTCTAATTGTGTAAGTGGCCTATGGCCACAAAAGGGAAGCGATGCGGAGATTACTCCCCTAGCTTCCTCTTTTATGATTAAGGAAAAATTTTCAAACCATAATTAATGTATGAACCGTCAAGATTATCAAATTTCTTTTCAATTAGTGTATATAGTAGGTGGAAACGTAACCACTCCTCAGCCACCGGCAGGCAGTATAAAATAATTCACCAAAAGTGTCGGCAAATCTAGATCCACCCGATCTATCTGCATGGCGCCCCTATCTGCCATGTTGCGCAAACAAAAAGGCAGACAGAAACGCTGCATCGACATGGGCGACGGGGTGTTTAATACCTTGCAGGCATTCAGCTAAGTGAAATGTAAATGTGAATTGTTGTTTTGCCTTGCTATTGAGGCGTCGTGCCTTCTACCCGGTTTCTGTTTTTACTCGATTTCTTGGCGCATTTCACTTAGCTGGGCCGACACGTA
>CAYGCI010000046.1:0-10197 GCA_964348355.1 uncultured Nitrosopumilaceae archaeon
AATCAGGCACGAGTTGGCATGCATGTCTATGATTTTCATGCCTAGCCAGCAGGGGAACGTGATCTTGTACGGTTTTTTTAATCAGCAACAAAAAATTTTAGGAGGCCAGATCCGGTCTTCCGGTACATGTCCGGTTCATGACGGCGCAGACGATGTCGTGCGGGCCTGCATGCGGCCCAATGAGCTGCGAATCTGGAACCGTTTTATGGGGCACTTTTGGGAGGACTTGCATTGAAGATCTCAAGGAAGGTGGCCGGCGTCGAGTATGCGATTCGAGACATCGTATCGGCTGCCAGGAAACTCGAGGCACAGGGAAGGAGCGTCGACTATCTCAACATAGGCGATCCCGTCCAGTTCGGGTTTCAGCCGCCTGACAACGTAAGGCAGGCCCTGATAGAGGCCGTCGGCAGGGGCCAGAACCACTACTCCCCCTCAGAAGGGCTTCCTGAGCTGCGCGATGCCATAGCCGGTAAGGAGAACCAAAAGGGATTCTCCATATCGGGTGACGACATCCTAGTCACCAACGGCGTCTCTGAGGCTCTTGACATGGTGATTGCATCCGTAGTGGAGGAGGGCGACGAGGTTCTCCTCCCGGGGCCCTATTATCCACCATATGCGTCCTATGTGAGGCTCCACGGCGGGGTTCCAGTCGAGTTCGGAGTAGACCTGGACAACTCGACGCCGGATCTTGACGATATCAGATCAAAGATCACCCCCAGGACCGTGGCAATCTGCCTGATCAGCCCCAACAATCCCACCGGCGTCGTGTTCAGCGAGGGCTCCCTCAGGGATCTGGTCGATATTGCCAACGAGCACGGCCTGTACGTCATCTGTGACGAAATCTACGATCAGATAATCTATGACGAGCGATTCTTCGGAATAGGGCGGGCAGCAGGGGACTCTCCGGTAATAATACTGAACGGGTTCTCCAAGGTCCACCTGATGACGGGCTGGAGGATAGGGTATGTCGCATTCAACCGGTCTGCGCAGCTTGAACCCCTAAAGGAGCACCTCCCCAAGCTTGCCAGGGTCAGGATCTCGACTAGCACGCCCGTCCAGCACGCAGCCATCGAGTCGCTGCGCGGACCTCAGGACTATGTGAAAAAATTCGTCTCCGAGCTGAGGACAAGGCGCGACTTTGTAGTAGGGCGGCTAAACGAGATTCCCGGACTGTCCTGCCCGCTGCCACGCGGGGCCTTCTACGCGTTCCCGAAGATTGAGGACAACCCCTACCCGTCTGACTATGAGTTTGTCCTGAAGCTGCTTGAATCCAAGGGCGTCCTTGCCGTCCACGGATCCGGGTTCGGGACCACGTACGGCAGCGGGCACTTTAGGCTTGTGTTCCTGCCGGCAATGCAGACCCTAGAGTCCGCACTGGCAAAGATCGACGACTTTATGCGTCAGTAACTCCACTCCGAGATCCTCTCCGGGATGATCTCGATGATGCAGTCGGTCTCCTCTAGCAGCTCCCGGGCCGACCTGTCATTGATGGTCTTAAAATAGCGCAGGAGGATCCTTGTCGCCAGCCTGGCAACCCGGTCGCCCTGCACAATCAGATTCGCCCTGCCCCGGCCCGTCACCCCGTAGATGTCCGGGGCGCTTGTGCCGACATCCACGCAGAATGCAACCCTGTCGTTTTTCTGCAGGTTTCTGGCCTTGACCGTCCGCAGGTTGGTCCCTATGTAGATTCTTTTCCGGCTGTACATGTACCATACCGGAACAATGTGCGGGGTACCGCCCGGACCGACCGTGGCCAGCCGAAGGATCTTCTGCTCCTCAAGGAACCTTGCCGGCGTCATACCTGAACAGTCCCTTTGCTATAAGCACCCCCCCGGCGCCGATCATGATCATCGAAATCTTCTCGTTTGTAAACTCTTGACTCGTTATAAAGTCCAGGACGAATTCGGGCCCCCACAGGAGCAGCTGCCGCACCATTACGATTGCCGCCATTATTACAAACATGGCACCCATTGCCGTGTACCAATTCCTGCCCCTTCTACTGTAGACGCGGCTCATGGGTCTATACTATCTTGATGCCCGGATTCCTTATCCCGTTTCTGATCATGGCGTTTAGCAGTAGCGGCGTTGCAATCTCCGCCATGTATGACAGCGAGCCCGGGCCCAGGTGGATGGGGCGCAGCCCCTTGATCTCGTTTATCAGGTCGTCTACTATCCCGACTGCCTTGCTGCCGTCCCCGCAGACAAAAATGTCATAGTCCAGTACAAGACCCGGGTTTGCCAGCTTTTTCTCCGAGATTACGTGAAATGCAGAGACAAGGTTTGCCTTGTTTTTTATGTATTTTTCTACCAACTGGTGGGCAAACGGCCTTGCCTCCTTTATGGGAATGAACTCAAAGCCCGCATCCGTCTTGGTCATGGGTACGATCGGCGATACCACCACGCAGTCATCCCTTACAAGCGGCAGCAGCTCCGAGCAGGTCGAATCAATGTTCTCATAGGCTATCGAGAGAACCAGCACGTCGCTTTGTCTTGCGACCGATGCGTTGTCGCCTCCGGTTATGGTTCCACTTATATCGCCAAACGCCTCGCTGGCCAGCCTGGCATACTCCTGCGCGGCAGCCGAGGCCCTTGCCGCATCCCGGGAGCCGACAATGACGTCGTTGCTGGGGCACCACCTGAGGGAAAACCCCCTTCCCATTCCCCCGGTCCCGCCAATAATTCCAATCTTCATCGGATCCACTCTGACAATGTTATTATTATCTCTATTTGACCTGACAAGCAGTTTGGGGTCTATAATCTTCCTTAGACACGGCCAGGCCGAGAACAATGCAAGGCGCATCCTGGCAGGCAGAACCGGCGGCGTTCCGCTGACCGATGCCGGACGCGATCAGGCCCGGGGCGCAGCCGAGTTCCTGGAGCACCTGGACGTATCTGCCGTCTATTCTAGCCCGATTAAGAGGGCGCAGGACACCGCCGAGATCGTTGCAAGGCACAACTCCCTGGACGTGAGGACAGACGAGCGACTAGTCGAGCTTGAGATGGGAAGCTTTACGGGCATGAGGTATGACGACGTGTTATCAAACCACGGGGACGTGTTTTTGAAGTTCTATCAGGGGAGCAGGGAGGTTGCCGAAAACGGCGTTGAGACCTTTGACCAGGTAAAGTCCAGGGTCTGGGACATGGTGGGCCATGTGTCAAGGAAGCATCCCGGCCAGAACGTGGTCCTGGTAACCCACATGGATCCCATCAAGGCCATGCTGTCTGCCGTAATCGATCCTAGCCCGAAGGTACTTTTTGAAATGATAATCGCAACTGCATCGCTGAACATCTTCAGGGAAGACAATGCAAGGTTTTCACTGTCTGCAATCAACCTGATGCATCCGTCAAGATTCGATCAGGCCTGGTGACGGGAAATCTTCAAAACCCTTAAATAGAATTCGCAGGCCACGACAAACTAACCGTAATGAGGCGTATAACTGTATTATTCCTAGTGCTGACAGTAATGATTGCAATGCCGTCCGTACAGATGGCACTTGCTGCAGGCGACAACCCGGGCGAGTACCTAGATCGCCGTGTTGAGATCTGGAACCTGTTCTTCAGGATGATGACCGTTGCATTTACCGTGGGCGCCGTAGTCTCCGGTACGATGGTCTGGCAGATCTGGAGGTTCAGAGAGTCAAATCCCAAGGCAAAGCCGACCGAATACGAGGGCAAGGACTGGTAGGCATGGGCGGACACTCCAACTGGCCAGAATGGGTATACATCGGCGTAGTCGTCGCGATTCTGTGCTGGGTCGGTGCCGAGGCCTGGAACGTGGAGAGGATCGTGGAACACGTGCCGGAGGATGCCGAGACCATCAAGGTTGTAGGACAGCAGTGGTTCTGGACCTTTGAGCACGAGGACGGCACAAAGGAGCTGGGCGAGCTTCATGTGGAGGTGGGCAAAGCCTACAAATTTGAAATAACCTCGACGGACGTCAATCACTCCTTTAACATTCATGACTATGTGGTATTGCTTGATGCCATCCCTGGCAGGACCAACACCGTATGGTTTGCCCCGATGGAGGCAGGCGAGCACGACATCCAGTGCAGGGAATACTGCGGACTAATCCACTACAACATGCGCGGCAAGGTAATCGTGGAGGATCCACAGGCATGAGAACAATTTTAAGCAGACCGGAGGGTTTGCAGTCCGGGGAGGTTTTGCTTACATGGTACTAGAACTGCAGAGGCCAAGGCCGGTCTGGCAGATCATGTTCTCCACCCACCATACCGACGTGGGCCTGCTCTACCTGATAACGTCCCTGGCGTTCCTGTTCATGGGAGGCGCCCTGGCGCTTGCAATCAGGCTCGAGCTGTTCCTGCCGGGATCACAGTTCATTGCCGACTCTATGACATTTAACAGAATTTTCACGGTTCATGGAACCACGCTGATCTTCCTGTTCATCATCCCGTTTGCGTCTGCCGTCGGCAACTACTTTGTCCCGATCATGGTAAGGTACAAGGACATGGCGTATCCAAAGCTCAACGCCATCGCATTTTGGATGATTCCCCCGTCGGGGGCGCTCATCTGGCTGGGCTTTGCAGACTTTACTTGGTACGCAACCCCCCCCTATTCCATAATCAGCGCGCCGGGCCCGGCAGCGGACATGTGGATCTTCGGGCTGAAGATACTTGGAATCTCGTCGATTCTTGGCTCGATTAACTTTATCGTCACGATTCTAAAATGCAAGCATCCTGACATGTCGATCGGCCAGGTTCCGCTGCTGGCATGGTCCTTTCTGTCCTCGTCGCTGATCATTCTAGTGGCGATCCCGACGTTTGCAGCGGCGCTTTTGATGCTGCTCACAGACAGGCTGGGCGTTTCCGGGTTCTTCAACCCCGCCATGGGCGGGGATCCGATAGCGTATGCACACCTGTTCTGGTTTACGTTCCACCCCGAGGTATATGTGCTGGTGATTCCGGCCATCGGAATGATGTATGAGATCATACCGAGGTTCTCAAGAAAGCCGATTTACAGTACAAGCTCCGGCATCTTTGCATTCGTGCTGCTCTCGATCGTGGGATTCTCGTCATGGGCGCACCACATGTATGCTACGGGCATGTCCTTTACGGAAAAGACGGTGTTCATGGTGGGTACGCTGGCGGCGGTCCCGGCATCTGCGATGCACGTCTTTAACTTCCTTGCCACCATGTGGAACGGCAGGATAAGGTTCGCGACGCCGATGATGTGGTCCGTCGGCGGAATAGCACTGTTCTTCTCTGCGGGGGCAGGCGGCGTGGTCAACAGCGCAATGCCACTGGACTTTGTAACCCATGACTCCTACTGGGTAGTGGGCCACTTTCACCTCTTCGTCATGGGAACCATCGCGTTTGGCTCGATAGGCTATGCATACTATATGTTCCCGTATGTGACGGGCAGGATGTACATGGAAAAGCTGGGAAACGTGCACTTTATCCTCTCATTTGTAGGAACGGTCCTGGTGTTCTTCACCCAGCACGTTCTCGGCCTCTTTGGAATGCCGAGAAGAATATACGACTATCCGGCCATCCCCGAATGGATTGCAATGAACCAGATAGCGACAATAGGGGCCATGCTGATCGGCATAAGCATGGCAATCTTCCTTGGCAACCTGGTATACAGCTCTGCCAGAGGAAAGCCGGCAAACATGGATGACCCGTGGGGGCTGGGAGGCAAGTACTATTATCCGTACCAGTCAAAGAACCCGAGCCACTAGGAGAGAGAGATGAGCCAGGAACACGCCGAACCAATCTACAGGACAAGCCCGGCCCGGGTCGGCAAGATGATGGCAATCATGCTCGGCATATGCATAGTGGGCGGTGCGATCTTCTTTGGAATGTGGGACTATTGGATCTCCGAGGTTCCCCCCGTCGTCCAAAGTAGTGCAGACGGTCACGTGGATGCCCCGGCACCGGCCACGGGCGAGACCATCAGCGTATCGCTGTCCTTTGTAGAGTCTGATAACCTGATCACCCTGGGATTCAATGCGCTGCCCGGCGAGCCTGACAGCAACCCGACCATTCACGCCAATGTCGGAGACGAGATTGTCTTTGACGTGGTCAATGACGGGGTAACGTTCCATGCGTTTGGCGTTACCCGTGACACCGAGGGCTGGGAGGGGATCATTCCCGGAACCGAAATCGGTTCAACGAACAGCCCGCTGAGCGGCGGCGAGTCTGGAACATCAACGTTTGTTCCGACCGAGGCGGGCGAGTACTATTACATCTGTACGGTTTCCGGCCACAGGATACAGGGCATGGTGGGCACCATCGTCGTGGGCGAGGCAGAGGAGTCGCCTGGCGTTGCAGCAGAGCCTACCGGCGTGAGCCATGACTTTGCACTGGACTTTGTAGAGGCCGATGACTTTCTGACCCTGGGATTTGACGCACTGCCCGGCCAGGACGGGCACAATCCCGACTATGCGGTAAGCTCCGGCGACGAGGTCACCTTTACTGTAACCAATACCGGAAGCCTGCTCCACTCGTTTGGCATAGTGGCCGCACCAGAGGACTTTGGCGGCTCTCTGTGGAGCTCTGAGATCGGCTCGATGAACAGTCCCCTCAGATCCGGCGAATCCGGATCTGTTACGTTTACGGCAGGCGCGCCGGGCAAGTACCACTATATATGCACCATCCCCGGACACGCACAGCAGGGCATGTCCGGATCATTTATCGTAGAGTAGCATTGATCTTAAAATACGCGTCGCTTGCAACCCTGATCGTACTGTATTCCCTGATGTTTCTTGGAGGATACATATCCGCTGCAGGCCTGGGACTGACATGCCCCGACTGGCCCCTCTGCCCCGACGGCCTGATCCCAAGCGAGGAGTACCTGATTGAGTACATCCACAGGCTGGTCGCCGCAACGACGGGGGTCCTGGTTCTGGCAGTTACCGTGGGAAGCTGGCTGGCCAGGGACTCGCATGCGAAAATCAGGGCGGCCAGCACCCTGGCATCCGTGCTTGTGGTGACCCAGATAACGCTGGGAGCACTAGTCATCGACACGAAACTTCATGCCGTCCTGGTCGCCATACACCTGGGCATAGGAATACTGCTGTTTGCAATGGTGCTGCTGACGACAATCTTTGCGTTCAGGCTGGGCAGGGCCACTGCCGAGGCCAGGGCCTAGCGTCTTTTGAGCCTTTTTGGCAGGTAGATGTACCCTACAACTATTGCAAACATCGCCGCGCCGGCCGTTATGGCTATTATGAAGATGTATCCGAACGGGTTCTGGGTGCTCATGTTGAAGGTGTACGTAAGCAGGCCCTTTTGGCCCTTGTCGTATACATCAACCTTGAAGATGTGGTTTCCGCTGGTCTCAAATGTATAGTCCGTCTGCCAGTGGCCCCCGTCGATGTACTGCGGCGGGATGGTCCGTATCAGCTCGTTGTTGAAAAAGATCCTGATCCCCATGTTAAAGCGGTCCACCTCGTTGAGATCCCTGTCTGTCAGCCTGAAGAGGATCTGCGACGTCTCGCCTACCTGTGGGAACTCTGGCAGCGTTGCCACCTGCATGCGAAAGTCCCCTATGGTCTGCTCTGCCGAGTTGAACAGCGAGTGTGCACCGGCTCCGGGTACTGCGGCCATCGATACTATCATGACGCATGACAGCAAAAAACACGAAGCCTCTTTTTTCATACGGTTCTCAGATGGGATCCGGAAGAATATATTACAACACAATTATCGCGCAAAAAATTGTCAAAACCTTTAAATGCTCACTGTCAAGAACACCAACCGTTGACTGTAGTGAGCAAATCAATCGACATCAAGACCCCCGTCGATACGGTCTTTACGTATTTTGCAAGGCCCGAGCACGTCTCTGATCAGATGACTGACAAGGGCGTAGGCATGACCGTCATTCCCATGGATATCAAGGAGGGGATGGGGGTCGGCACGACATTTAGAATTATCAGCGACTTTGGCGGCAAGAGGCTGGAGTGGGACTGCAAGACGACCGAGTTTGTCCGGGAGGAAAGAATCAGCGCGGTAC
Source organism: uncultured Nitrosopumilaceae archaeon (assembly GCA_964348355.1). Classification (GTDB taxonomy): domain Archaea; phylum Thermoproteota; class Nitrososphaeria; order Nitrososphaerales; family Nitrosopumilaceae; genus JAWVZS01. The sequence continues at coordinate 7,972 of CAYGCI010000046.1, forward strand.
AGATCGAGGGCCCGTTTAAAAGATGGGAGATTACCAACCAGTTCGAGTCGCTAGGCGCGAACCTGACGCGGGTTACAATGACCGTCGACTATGAGATGCCCTTTGGGCCGCTAGGCGCAATCATGGACAAGGCAAAGTTTGCAAGATCCGCAGAGAGGGGGATGGAGACGTCACTTTACAAGGTAAGGGGCCTGCTGGAGGGAAACGGCTCGATTCCCGTATATATCACGCTGGATGCATACCAGAAACTGCTTGCAGAAAAGAAAAAGATGAACAACATCCCCGTATCGACTGTCCTCAATACCATCATCGAAAAATACGAGCAGGCAGAGGCACAAATCCAAAGCTAGTCTTTCCTCTTTATATCAAGATTAATAACGACTCTGGCGCCCGCTAACCTTGTCGGGTCTATGGCTCAGCCAGGCTAGAGCACCGGACTCTTAATCCGGCTGTCGGGGGTTCGAATCCCTCTAGACCCGCCTGTTTCATTTCATCCTCCTGAGGCGATATCGCAGTCACTCACCTGCCGGATCAGTGGATCCGGCAGCCTGCCCTTGCCCACCATATGCATGGGGGCTTCCATGTGTGCTGCCTGCCGGATTCTGGCTATGCTGCCATGCCGGGCTCGTACATGAATGGAAAGTCAAGCGGCTCTGCATTGTGATGGATCTCCATTCCAGCCACGCCGTCCATTCTTCTGAGACCTGTGCCAAGCCTAGACATCTCCTCCTGTGATGCGTCCAGCAACGGCTTCAGATCCTCCACATATGCGCAGTCTGGCCTTGCCTTGATCAGGTCCGGGGACTCCAGCCATCTGGTCGGATCCATCTGCCTTGGTGATACCTGCATGCGGGGGCTGCCGGGCATCTTGCTCCACATGAGGCCTTGCAGGCTAGCTTATCCCGGCATCAATCCTGTCAGTCTCGCGCTTTGAACTCTTCCACCAGTTTCTACTCCAGATTCTCTCGGTGATCCGCCCCCTCCGGGAATTCTGCCGCATGACGTCTTGCCCCTTGACGCTTTTTGCCGAATGAAATGTTGCACCATCGTACTCTATCCCAAGAAGGTATCTGTCCTCATCACGGGGATGAACCACTGCCGGGTCGATCCTATGTCCGGGGAATCCCACCTGTGGTTCAACCCTGTGGCCCCTTCCTGGAGCCTCTTGTAGACCTGGACAAGTCCGAGTCAAACTCGACCCCCCCATGTCCGGATTAATCTTGGAGGGCACCGCCTCTTGTCACTCCTCGTTAAGCTTGTCATCTTTGCATATTCCGGGCACCGCCCCCGCCTCCTTGGCCCGTCATGTCTTGACGTGGGCTTTATCGGAAGGGTTCGTTGTACTCTTGCTTATCATGCTGCCGCTGCACCGGCCCGCTGGAGAGGGCATCGGGATACTCGTGACCCTGACGCCAGGATGGCCCCTTGCGAGCTAGTAAAAGTTGACGCCGCGCAGCTCGCATGCGGCGTATACGGTACGCATGATCTCAGTCATCCTCATGCCCTTCTCGGATCTGTTTCCGTACAGGATCTTTCATATCACGGCAATCATGCGCAGCGCCCTCTCGCTGTCGTTGTTGTGATAGCTCACGTCGTGATCAGACAGATTCGTGCCTAAAATCAGGAATAGCTTCGAGCCCGAGCTGTTACTCTATATAGACAAAGCCTTAGGAGAAGAATGCCTGATACACATGACTGACATCATAACGTGGCCCAACTTCTTCTATGTGGCCCCCCAAAAGACAGGAACGACTACGATGTACCACGTTCTGAGGGGGATCCGTGGGATGTATGTGCCTTCCATGAAGTAGATGGCTTACTTTACACGCCGTATCACCAAGAAACAGTACCTTTCGCTCTACGGGGACGTCAGCAACGAGAAGATACTCGCAGATACCTCGCACTACTACTTTAGCAGTACCGCGTGCAGGCGGATCCGTACAGTCAGGCCGGACGCAAAGATCCTGATCACCCTGCGGGATCCCGTCGAACAGATGCTCTCATGGTTCCTGGCTGTAATCCTGAGATGGCAGAGCAGATCCCTTACTCTTACGCAAAGAATTGATCGTTTCATCGACTCCAATTACGGCGACTGGAAGCGCAACAACATCAACAACAACGACGACCTGCTGGACATCAAAGAATCAAACAAGTATCACTATTCCGAGCCTCTGTCCATGTGGATTTCTGCCTTTGGAAGGCAGAACGTCAAGGTGATACTCCTTG
>CAYGCI010000047.1:0-10139 GCA_964348355.1 uncultured Nitrosopumilaceae archaeon
GATATGGCTGTACAACAAGTGGATCGCAGAGGCGGTGGCTGCCATGTAGGAACCTAGCGCCGGTAGTGATCCGGAAGGATTGGCTGGGCTCTAGTCGGAGTTATGCAACAGTCTACCACGCCGAATATGTTTATTTGTGGGTGCGGCCTCGAAAAACCATGCATGATGTAGAACCGGACACCTTTGAGCTAAGGTCGATTCCCCAGGTTTACTCTGATCTTCTAGTCGAGATCGGCGTTGACTCTGCTGCCAAGCAGATTGGCACCGATGACGTCGAGCGCGGAGACTATTACAGTAGGTATTTCTCACAGTCACCCCGAATGATTACCAACAAGGGCTGCGTTGACGTCTCTGACTCGAACATAGACGTCATCCAAATCATCCAAAAGGGATAAAATATGCAGGATCCGGATCCACTCCCATGGGGCGCCCTAGACAGGTTCCAGGCGCACTTTATCGTCCGCAAGGACACCGCCTCCAGCGTCATAGACTATACTGCAAAGGCGATCCTTGAGACACGCGGCCGCTTTGGCGCAAGGCAGGTCGTCTCTGTCAGCTGGAACGGCGGAAGGCTGGCATCCATACTGGGCGGCGACTCTACACTAAACGAAATGATTTCGCGGCAGTCCGTGGGGGATGCAAGCATTGTTGTAGAGCCGACCGAGAACGCCGTGAGAATCCACGGCGGGTGGCAGAACCGGCATGATCTCGGGATCTCAAGAGAGATGTTTGAGATCTACGACAGGATTGCAGGCCACGTCAAGGGCCTCTAGGCCCTCCACCAGTCCAGCGCAAGAAAGTCCACGTCCTTGGCCCTGGGTATGGCCAAAATGAACTGCTTTCTTACAGTTGCTGCCAGCCTGCCAGCCAGCACCACCCCCGTGGTCGTCATGGACTCCCTTGAGCTGTACACCTGCACTAGGTACGGCGCGTGATCTATCCCGGGTCCCTTTTCATAGACTGCAAAATCGCATCCAAACTTTATTCCAGGGTTTACAATGTATCCCTTGTCCCTAAAGTTCTTGTATACCTGGTACTTTTTGTCAAAGTCGTGGTACTCCTGGCTGCAGATTTTGTTCATCTTGGCAGATGACACCTTGGTCTTTGCAGCAGTGATCTTCAGCCGCCCCTTCTCTAGCAGATAGTACCCCTCAATCAAGTCCAGAATCAGCGGGACGTCAATCTCCTCGGGCCTCGGCTTTGGGATCCCGATCGGCTTTCCATAGTACCCGCTGGAAAACAGCCTCTTGGAATCGCCTATATCCCACACGACAATCCTGTTGTCTACCAGCTCGGCCTTCACAGGAGACCAGTAACGTGCAGGCTATATGACAGTAGTCCTCGCACCGGGGCAGGGCGCGTACTGGCTGGATCAAAATCCCGTAGGCTACAAGCAGATCCGGCCCCGCCGGACATCCGGACTTGCCCGGCTGTGGGCCGCAGCGGCAGGCAGCCTTGTGCGCGGCCTGCCTGTGCGGTGACTGCGTGCCCTGCCCGCCGTGAGCTGCCCTGACCCGGGGGCGGATCTGCCCGTCCGGCAGGAGCCGGGGGCCTTTCGGGCCAAGATGACTGCAGGGAAGAGCCGCCTGATCAGCTAGAGGCTCAGTGCAAGCAGGATGAACGAGTCCGAGACCCTTTGGCACTTGTCTGCCATCTCCTCGATTCCCTCGATTACGTCCTTCATCAGCAGCAGCTCCTTTGTGTTTGAGACCTCGCCTAGCAGCTTGAGTGTCGCCTGCCTGTACTTGTTGTCTATCTCCCTCTCGATCTTCTGCGTCTCTTGCGCCAGCTCGATGGCGCTTGCCGCGTTGTTGTTCAGGTTCCTGATGATCTCGTTTAGCTTGTAGACCTCGTCTACCACCAGCTCGATGAGCTCGGTGACCACGCTGTCCAGCTTTGAGTTCCTCAGCGTCGTGGCCTTTACATTTGAGAGCTTGAACGAAATCCCGGTGATGTATCCTGCAATCTCGTCCATCGTATATGCGGTGTTTAGAAGGTTCTCCCGGTTCATGATCAGCCCGCCGACATCGGCGACCTCCCTTGTAATCTTTCGCCGCAGCGTCTCGACCTCGTCCTCGATACTGGAGATCTGCTCTAGCGCGTTTTTTACGCCGGACCTGTCCTTTGCAACCATCAGGCCCGGCAGCGTCGCAAGCTCCCTTGCCGCGTTCAGAATCCTGTTGATCTCGTCTTGAAGGACAGCGATTGCCTTTCTCTTGGCTTGAACTTCAAGCTCGCCGCTATACATGCTGAAAACTAGGAACTGTGCAACTCTAATTAAATCCTCTGATGTTTTGCTAGCGGGATCCCCCGTCCTGCGATACCTTCCTCTGCCCCCTGTACAGGGCGACCACCTCCTGATCCGTCGATGCGTCCTCTGCAATCTTTTCAGGCCTGATCTTTCCCGTGAACTTTGGAAATCTGAGGGCCAGCCCACTGTTTTTTCTGATTGCACCCATTGCCGTCCTGTGTATCGGGCTCAGGGTGATCTCTGATGCGACGACCTCGATTACCAGCTCCGGCTCAAACCACACGTCCGGCTCCATCCCGCTCTCGATCCTAGGGTTTTTCCTGATTGTGACCCTGCCTGACAGCAGCTGGTACAGCTGATCAAGGTACTCGTCGGTGAACCCCGTGCCCACCTTGCAAATGCTGGGAAACGTGTCGGTCTCGTCGTCGTAGGATGCCAGCAGCAGGGTTCCGTACCTGCCGGTCCTCCTCCCCCTTCCGAAAAAGGCCCCTATGACGACGAGATCCAAGCTGTCTCCAAGCTCGTTTCTGTACTCCCTTTTCAGCTTGAGCCAGTTGTTGCCCCTGGATCCTGCCCGGTACCCTGCATCGAGCAGCTTTAGCATCAGCCCCTCGCACCCCGAATTGATGCTGTTCTCCAAAAACTCCTCTATCTCGCCCTCGCTTGTCACGACCGTCATCGGAACATGCCTTGCATAGTCGTCCTCTGCGATGATCCTCTCCAGGATCCTTCTCCTCTCCTCATACCCTGACTCCAGGCAGTCCCTGCCGTTATAGTACAGGACGTCAAAGAAGTTCACCGTAATGGGATACTCTGATACTGCCTTTTCCACCCCATACTTTCTCCTCCTGTGCATCAGCTCCTGAAACGGCAGAAACTCCCCGCTTCCCTCGTTGACTGCCACCGCCTCGGACTCCAGTATCGCATCGTCTGCCTTGAGGGCCATGGGAATCTTCTCGACGATGTCCGGATAGTAGCTTGTGATGTTCTCCAGACTCCTGGAGAACAGGACCACCCGCCCCCCGCTTATGTGCAGCTGCACCCTCTCCCCGTCCAGCTTGTACTCTGCTGCAAACCTTGCCCCCATCTTCTCAACTGCCTCCCGCTCGCTTTTGACCCTCTCTGCTAGCATTGGCCGAACCGGGTTGAACACTGCAACCCGGAACCCGTCCAGCCCCCCGACTCCCTTTTCTGAGACTGCCTGGGCGACCTTTCCCAGGTCGCTTGAGACGTTGTACGCCTTTTCAAGGGCCTTCCGGTTGGCCTTGTCCCCCGTATGCGTGATTGCCAGCGCGTCCATCACGGTGTTCTCTGCGACCCCCAGCCGCAGGGTGCCCAGCAGCAGCTTTAGAATAAAGCGCGCCTCGATGGGCGTCGCGTCGTTGAGCAGGCTCGAGATGTACTTTACCTTCATGTCCTGGGATCTGGCGCCCTCCAGCCTTGCAATCCTGACCAGGGTCTCGTAGACCCTCTCCACCGTGATGTCCTCCGCCAGGAAGGTGGTCTGGGTCTTCTGCTCAAGTATGACTGATGATGCCACCCCGAGATCCCCCTGCTCCCCGTAGGCCTCCTCGATTTTTTTTACGGGTATCCCAGACGACTTTGAGATGGCCCTGATTGCCAGCTTTTCTGCGACTCCCAGCTCCACCCCCTCAAAGTCGGGGCGAAGCTTTCCCTGAATGAGGTAGACGATTTTTGAAACGACCTCCGTCGGCGTCTTTTCAAACAGCTCCACCAGGTACTGCGTCAGCTCCAGCCTCTTCCTGGTCTTCTCCATCTTTTCAAATGCCTCGGCCAGGACGGAAAACTCCATCCTGATGATTCACCATGTCCTGAATAAAAGTCTGAATTTCAGATGTACCTGAAAATCGTCCGCTTTTCTGTATTCTTGCCGTCTGCCACGAGTGCAAAGTTGCACAGCGGGTATGCCTCCTTGTACTGCTTCATGAAGCTCCATGCGACATCGTGGGTCTTGAATTCCGTCCTTATCCCCTCTATTCTGGACTCTTTTCCATACACGTCAAAGACGACTATATAGTAGCTCTTTGGCCTGTTGTGGGGCCTTGCCTTTAGGAGCCATGCCAGTGCAAAGACGAACACCGCCCCCAGCACCACCGACTCTCCCGCATACCTGAAAAACGCCAGCACCACGCTTGGGATGGTCTCCCCGAAGAGGTGCCCCACAGAGTATGAGAATGCGATCACTGCAACCGCGGTCATGATGTACGTCTTGAGGTCAAACAGCTGGGCAAAGGGACTCAATCTATATTTGGTAGTTTTGCCTTTTCTTTTAACTCTTGTTAAGCTCGGTTCGTGCGAGGCCACGCCTCCCTGCGGGTCAAGCGTAAAAATTACAGACGCATGTGAATCTGCGCCTAGCTGTTTGAGGAGACGGCCCCGCGCCTCGGTTCTGCCAAGACATCTTTCGGTTCGTCGCGTTAACTGCCGCCTGGTTGCCATGACCGCTTGGGTGTTTTGGAGCTGTTGGGTTATCGGAGTATGATTCCCCCGTCGGGTCGGGGTGTGAAAACCTCCGATCCTGCAATCTTAAAAAATGAGGTGCCTGTACGATAAGTATAGGCACGGCATGACTAGTCAGCCTAGGTGTTGGAGGTTTATCTGACACTAATTTTCCCGCATTTTGACAATCAAGAAAACAATAGACTTCGTATTTGCCAAGAATGACGTAAAAGCTGCCTGATTTTTTTGATCTGCACCGATTACACATAAAGTCTTGCTTCGAGCCGCGGATAATTTGACATGGTACTTCTGGGAAGACCTGAATGAAGTTGTGCTTGATTGCACCAAAGGAGACGCGTATGCTTTTATCGGCATTTTGAAAAACGCATGCAAGGTGATAGAGGAAAGGTGGAAGAAAAACCAGTTGAAGAGCTCCGACAGACTGTCATATGAACCCCAAGGTGATGTGATTGCAGTCAGGCCGAACGAAGAATCACGTGAACCGAAACCGGAACGCCAAACAAAAAGATGTATGTCAAGTTTTATGATTTTGCGGCAGAAAGCCATGACAGATGCAGTCCATATCAGGACTCGCCGGGTTTTGACTCCCAAAAAAACCCGCTGTATTCGTCGGCACCGTCATGGCTGCAAGCCCGGGCCCGATTATGCTGACTGCGCATCCACCCGGTGCGATATCTGCATCGGCGTTCACATGTCCGGGGCACATGCATTGAAGGTCAATTTACAACCGGCTCAGAAATCGCAGATGAGTCAAAGACAGTTTCTAACCTGTTTTGCAGGAGTTGCGGCCACAATGCCACTTGCCACGCATGCCTTCACCTTTGATATGAATGATACAGAAGCAGAAATCATACTGAAAAAAACCAAGTATAACGACGCCGCTGGATCTGGTCATTCCGCTCATAGTATCATGTGCAGGCACAACGGGGTGTACAATTAGAAACGATGCCGGACCATAGAAATGACCAGTACGAGGTCGCCGCCCCTTGTGCACCTAGGCACAAACCTACTGCAGTCGTAGTTTTTAGGCCTGGCCAGTAAGAGACATGGCCTCAGTTTAGGAATGACACGGCATGTCTGCCCTGCCACCCAAAATGGTGCTAGTCGCCAACCCAGAATTACTACCAGACTGCCCTGTTTTTTGCATGCCTGCCACGTCACAGGATATACTGGATCCCTGACCATGGCTTGGCCTAGTCTCCGGGGATCAATCCAAATAAATATCGCAAATGCTTGGCATGCTTATCATTGTTAAAATTTCAAGGCAAGCTGGCACTGATCACGGGTAGTGGTACGGGAATAGGGCAGACAATTGCAAAAAGGTTTGTCGAGGACGGGGCCAGTGTGGTCATTCTAGGCAGGCGAAAAGAGCCGCTTGAGCAAACAAAAGCAATGCTGGAGGATATAATTGCCGAAAAGCAAAGCAACGCATCGGTCAGAATGTTTGACGGGGTGGACGTAAGTGACGCGTCAAGCATCAACGGCATGTTTGAGGCTCTGAAAGGCGAAAACGCCACGGTTGACTATATAATTAACAACGCAGGGGTCTCGGGCCCCGTGACATGCTTTGCAAACGCGCCGCTCGGCGAGTTCAAGAGTACCGTCGGGATTCACCTGACAGGGACGTTTTGGACCTCGGTGCAGGGCCTCAAGGTAATGAGGGAGGGCGGAAAGATAATCACGATTTCAACGTTCTTTACTGAGGAAAGGCCGCTTGAGCAGAGGCCGTACAGGTTCAGGAGTCCGTATACTGCGGCCCAGGGCGCCAAAAACAGGCTCGCAGAGGCAATGTCGTGGGAGCTGGCAGAAAGGGGGATAATCTCGATTGCGACAAACCCGGGTCCGGTTCACTCGGACAGGATATACAAGACGGTCTATCCAAAGGCTGCCGCCGAGTTTATGAGGGTCGGCGGGTTTGAGGATCTAGAGCCGGTACAGGTCGAGGAGGCAAGAGACGGCCTGCTTGACTGCATAGAGTCTGATGGAATCAACAGGGACAAAGTCGCAGAAACTGCGCAAAGGCTGGCAGGCGGCAGGGACGCTGCCAGGCTAGCCGAGACGTACACAAGGCTGCTAGAGCAGATTCAAAGGCTTGCGGGAAAGATCCAGAGCAACACGTCGCACATGATTGCAAACAAGGAGTTCCTAAAGCAGGATCACGTGGCCGAGACGGTTCTTTGCTTGTGTGATGACAAGCTAGCCCCGATCCTAAACGGAAAGGTGATTCCCGGGGACAGGGTGTTTTATCCGGTAAAGGCCCACGTTGGAAACGCGGCGCCATGCGTCGAGCAGATGGACTTTGCGGGAAGGGCCGTCGTGTTCACGGTGGACGCCACGGATCAGGCAGACGCCGCAAGGGTGGAGCACCTGGCAGCATACGTCGAGAAAAACGGCGGCAAGGTCGCGTGCCTCATCTCCAAGAGCACGCCGCAGGGGCTGCAGGACTCAATCAGTGAAAAGTTCCACTCCCATGCAGTAGACATTACCAGCTCCGAGGAGGTCTCGAGGTGGCTGGGCACGGCAAAGACAAACCTGGGCGAGATCCTGGCAGTGGTCCACGTCACGGGCAATCTGCCGGACATTGAAAGGCTCACGGGGCTGGGCATCGAGGGGTGGGAGGAGCTGACTGCAAAGTTCATTACGACGCCGGCGACGGTCGCGCAGGAGGCACTAGAGCACTTTGTACCCGGCGGCAGAAAGGATCCCAGGAGGTTCAATGGTGCCGCAGGATCTGTCCTGATAATAGGCCCGGATCTGCCGGTGGGAAGAAAGATCCCGGGGGTAAAAAGAATGCAGGTCGAGGTATTCAGGGGGGCCCTGAGGCCGTTTACCACCACGGTCAACCAGGAGCTCGGCGACGTCCTAAAATCAAGGGTCAGAGTCTTCACGGTTCTGCCAGGCTCCGTCACAGGCGCAGAGCCTAACAACGACGGGGTCGCAAATGCGCTGAACTTCCTCGTGTCGCCGGGTGCGGCCGCGTCATCAGAGGTGACATTCTGCGTTGACGAGACAAGGTAGATCCATCCCGCCCATTGGCGTGGGATGCAGGATCGGCCCAGAACTCTGACAACTCCGCATTCCAGGTAGCAACAAGAGTACAAACCGTGACGCCTAGCAGTACATACAATTGAAAGTCAAACCTTTTTTTTATCGAGATAGGCACGATACCTCAAAATCATGTTCCAGTTTTTGATGTGTACACCGGCAGTGCATGCTCTCATCGTATTGGGTCGCGTCCACCTGCCGGCCCGGGTATGAAAATCACAGGAGCATGCAGATTCACGTATAACCGGCAGAGGATGGGCGGCCTCGGCCCCCCACATCCTGCACGCGTGAAATTCCGCATGCCAAAACCTCATGAGGCAGCGGCGCAAGAGGCGGTGGCGCATTTTCAGCTGCGGCCGGGCAAGGCTCTTGGCGTGGCATGGGTGGATCCCTGTAGATGGGGGTGAGCAGTCAAAACCAATGCGACTGCGTCCCCCAAGAGGGGCGCCTACATGTGTCCAACCCAGAGGCCAAGGGCGGCCCCGGAGGAATCCAGAATCATCTTTACGGCCGCGACAAAGAGAACCGCCGATACCAGGATCCGCAGATGCCCCTCCCCGACTTTTAGCGACACGCGGGATCCCACCAGGCCCCCGACAAAGGCGCCGGCTGCAAGGTACAGGGACTGCAAAAAGTCAGGGTGTCCCAGCACGGAATGGACTGCCAGGCCCGAAAAGGATGCAAAGAGGAGCACAAACTGCGACGTGGGTGCGGCCCTCTTCATGGCCATGCCCATGGCAACCACCATAAGTGGTACAAAGACTATCCCCCCGCCTATCCCGAAGAAGCTGGAAGTGATCCCGGCAAAAAAGCTGGCACCGACCATCAGTGCAAGTGTTGCATGGGCCGCGGTCTTTTCCCTGGCCTGCATGCCCTTGCGCAGAAATATGTATACCCCCGAGGCAATCAAGACCACGGCAAACAGCATCTTGAAGGTTCCGGGGGCAGCGTCCGCGGAGACGAGGGCGCCCAGCACGGTACCCGGGACGCTGAGCAGCCCCAGTCTCAGGCCGGTTCCATACTCGATTCGCCTCTGTCCAGAGTAAGACACAGTCGATGCCACGGCGTTGCTAAACGCCGCAAACAGGCTGTTGCTTGCAGCGGCAGTAGGCGGGAATCCCAGGAACGTCAGGACCGGGACTACGATGATGCCGCCGCCCAGCCCGATCATCGAGCCCAGTACGCCTGCTGCCACGCCCAGCGGGACGAGCCATATACCGTCAAGCATATCAGACACACGCAGGCAATCTATTTTACGTATTTGATTTACCCAGGCTATTGCAGCCTATTGGGAATTTTTTGGACAGCTCCGATTCACCCGGCCACGAAGAGCTTCCAGACGTATGCACCCTCGATTGAGGTGATCTCAGACTGCACCTTTAGATCATCCAGCACCAGTACGGCGGACTTGGTCGTAGTCTCGGAGGTCGCCTGCCGGTGAAAGTCCCCCATGGCATCCACCCAGCCAGACACGGAGGGGAATCCCCCCGGGGAGAGGTTCTCCCAGCACTCGCACACCGTATTGTCAATGACGGCATCAAAGACGGCAGACACCGTGCCTGCCTCGTCAAGTGAGGCCTCCAGAATGGCGATTACCAGCTTTGGGCTCTCCGGGGTGCCTACCATGTGCACGTTGCCAAGAAAGTGCCCGTTCCCGTCTAGCAGCTCGGTGGAGGTGCAGTACCTTATCTGCGACTGTTTTTCCGGGTCGTCAAAGAACGTGCAGTACCTTTGGACGTCAAATGCCTGCGATGCTGTGATGGGCGAGGACATGGAGACGTCACGTCCTGCAAGGGTGTCTGATATCTGCGAGTTCATAGAATAGTCAAAGTCCAGGGCCGGGGGATCAAACCCCCCGCCGGGTGCAGATGCTAGATACAGTGCAACGGCTGCCGCGGAAATCGCAGCGCCGATCCCCATGGCGGCAAGAGTCAGGGCCCTAGTACTCATAATGCAGTCATCGGGCCTGCGACTGATAAGGCTTTGCAGGATGGCGGCGTTGTCTATTGTACGAAAATTAGACTTTATGCGCAATCGACCTGAATGAGGCGAGTTTGTTCGTAATAATCCTAGATCTGAATAGATTACGCATAAGGTCTAACACAAATTCGTCTATCATACATGATCCGAATCCGCTGGGTTCGAATCGGCTCCGAGACACTTTTCACTTGGCCGTATGACAGGTCACGTTATGAAAGACGCCCCCAGATTTTATATCCCAGCACAGCCACCTGCTGTTGTTGTATCGCCTGTATATTGATGAAAGCGGGGACTTGGGAGATTATCTCGATGAGAACTACCAGGTCATATAGTGAAGAGCATAAGTTCTTCAACAACGGAAAGCATTTCCCTGCGTAGTTCA
>CAYGCI010000048.1:0-10087 GCA_964348355.1 uncultured Nitrosopumilaceae archaeon
AACGCTGACCCTCATGGGAATTGAGGGGCAGGGATGACTCTGGTGATCCATTGCCACGTGCATACGTCCTGATCAACTGTGATCTGGGGACCGAAAAGTCACTGATCTCCGAGCTGCAAAAAATCGACAGCATCTCTGAGGTGCACGGCACGCTGGGAATGTATGATGTCATACTCAAGGTAGAGTCCGACGGCGACGACATCAACTCGACGGTAACTGACAAGATCCGCAGGCTGCAAAAAATCAACTCAACCATGACGCTGACCAGATCGGAGGGCGAGGAGATCTTCATCCCGAGCCCAGACAGGCCTGCAGGTCCTATACTTGGGCAAGGCACGTCGCAGGCATATGTCGTGATTCACTGTGATCAGGGCCACGAGTACCCGATTCTGCGCAAGCTAAGCAAGATACCCGAGGTAAAGGAGGGCGACGTGGTCTTTGGATTTTATGACGTAATCTGCAAGGTCGAGGCCTCTGGACATCACGAGCTTGAAAAAATCATCACAAAGGGAATCCGGGGCCTGGATCACATCAGGACCACCATGACCCTGAACGTGATCGCCGAGCAGGAATAGATCCGCGTTCTTGTGCCGACTCTGATGGAACCACACCCGATCAAGGCGGCTCTCCAAAGGAACCAGAACTGCTGCAGGGGGCCAGGCACGCGTCCCCGGGCGTGCCAGTCGGGCGATCACGGATACCACGGCCACATGAAAAGGGATGCAGACTGCAGGATCGACTGGCTGATGGGCCAGACGGCCGGCGTCGCCGCGCGGCAGGATCACCGTGCCACCGGCGGGCGTTTTTACCATTGGGTGCACAACCCCGATTTTATGCACAAAAGGCAGGGCAAAAGCATCGCATTTCCGCCGCGGAGCATCTCCAGCGCCTTTGCGCTAGCATATGTGGGGGCGGGGGGAGACATGAGGGACGAGCTCACCGGCACATCCGGAGGAAAAGCGCCTCCTGGGTTATACCATAATACCCCACTCCTTTTAGTACAGCAGCTCCACGCTCTGGCATGAGGAGCGACGAGAAAAGGTCCCACCGCCTGAACTGCCTGCTGAGATTCTATCTGAGCAACCCCCATGACGCTGCCCTGTACAGGCGTGCCAAGCAGATGGGGATATCGGACTCTACTGCCAGGGACTATATGCGCACGGTCATAATCCAGGCAGGGCGCATGGGCCGCCGGGCACGGGTCTGACCTTTCAGAAATATTAAACAAGGGCTGCCTGCTAAGCCCACTTGGAGCAAAAATACAATGCCTGATACCATACTAGACGACGTCAATGCGCTACTCTTGATGGAAAAGGGGGATAGGCGAATCCTAGAGCAGATCAGGCGCGCCGCCGAGCACGGCGAGGTGATTTCAGTCTATGAGCGCAACTATGTCGCAAAACTAAAGGGCGAGTTCATAGAGAAAAGGCCAAGGCCCGCCCCGCGATCCCATGCTCAGGTATCCGGGCCCGCCAAACCAGCCCTGAGGCCTGTCCCCGTCCGGCCCCAGCAGCCGGGGCCGCCGCGACGCAAGAGCCCCCGGCGGACAAGGATCATCGCAGGGGCCGGCGGTGCGGCCGCGCTGATTGCCATAGCTGCCATTGGGGTATACATGTCCGGCCTCGAGCCCGGGGGGACAGCTCCCGGGACGCCGGTCTCCGACAGCCTGGCATCGCTCGATGAGGAGTCATACGCCCTTGGGGACATCATCTCGATCTCGGGCAGGTCTGACTCCTCGCTGGGATCTCAGGCGGTCCTGTCCATTGAGAATCCTGCCAGTGATCTGGTCTGGACAGAAAGCGTGAGCCTGAAATCAAGCGGGGCGTTTTCAACCCTGGCCATTGCCGGCGGAACCGGCTGGAGCGACCCGGGAACATACACCCTGGTTATAGAGCATGGCGGCAAGACGGAGAGCATTGACTTTACTTTTCAGGGCTAGCTCCCGGGCTGCCATGGGATATCCCTTGGCAAGGTCGTTTCGGATTATGGGATCCTTGATCGGGCGCGCCACCGTGCCTGGTCAGGAAGTGCTGAACCCCGCGCGGCTTTTCTGCTGCGAGCCTGGCCGTGGCAGGCCCGGTGGCGCCTGCACTCCCCTCATGCGGCTTCCCTGAAAAGGCCGCCGGCAGGCTCGCCCCCCGGAAGGGCCGCCTCAAAAAAGCCCAGTCGTCCCTTGCACGGGATCGGCACCCTGAGCATCCTGGCGTTTCTTAGCATGAATCCGTACCTTGCATTGCAAAACGCCCCTGAGGCAAGGTGCGACCGATAGTCCCCCCTGACCTCTGCCCCGGTCCGGTACTTTTTTACGCCAAAAACCTCCGCCATGCCGACTAGTGCGCCGGTGACAAACTTCCCGCCCATTTTGAGCCGCCTTGCGTCCTCCCACCTCACACTTGTCGGGGCGTGGATCAGGAACTCGCCCCGGAACCTTGTGTTCCAGCTGCGCAGCTCGATCCTCTTTCTCCCGGAGGCCATCAGGTCGGCAAACGGCTGTGATACCGACAGACACCTCAAGGCCTACTCCCTTGCAATCTGGATGTATTCGCCGGGATTCCTCGTCCTTCCCTCGGGCAGGTTCGTGATCCCGCCGTTCAGGCTCTGGACCGCCTTTCCCTTGCTTGACAGCACCTGTGCTGCCATAAACGACGTATTTCCTGCCATGCATACGAGCAGGGTTTTTCCTCCCCCGATCTCCCTGGATATGTCCTCGGGGATCTCGCGCGTCGACAGCATCTGATCCACCGACGAGGCCTTGGGTATGGCGATCCTTGACCTGTCGACCCCCAGGGACTTTGCAATAATCTCGATTCCCTCGTCCTTGGGGGTGTACTGGGTGTGCATCCAGACAATCCTGTCATACTCGCCTGCGGCGGCAGCGGCCTCTGCGAGCTCGACCCTCATCGGAATCCTGTCCTCGGAGATCTGCTCGAAGCTCTTCCTGTATTTGCCCACTCCGTCTGCAACTATTGCGACAAACCTTCCAGCCTCCCCCGACTCTGCCATCTGCATTGCGGCATACAGCGCCAGCGCGGTGCTCTCCCCCATGTCGTGACCCCTGTCTACGAAGAACTTGAGCAGGAACTTTGCCTTTTCATAGTCGACCTCGTGCTCTGCAGCATATGCCTGCGGGTTGTACAGCCTCAGCCCGTCGGCCTTGGCCCTTGTCCTGATTCCGGCGACGTCCTGTCCGGCGGGGGGAAAGACGACGTGGACTGACTTTTTTCCGTACCTGCCGGAGACGTACTTGCTCAGGCCCCCCGACGTGCCGCCGGTTCCAAACGCGCACACTACCTGATAGTCTCCCAGCGACTCGCCCACCTCTGCCAGCTGCTGGTCGATTTCGGCCGCGGTAACCGTGTCGTGCACGTCGACGTTCAGCTCGTTTTCATACTGCGCCGGGCAGAACAGGCCGTAGATCCTTGACAGGAATACCGCCAGGTTGATGATGTCCTGCCTTGCCAGCAGGGCCTCTATCTCCGCCAGGTTTCCATCAAAGACTGCGGGATCAAATCCCATCTCGGACAGCTGTGATCTTACGTTTGCGGCAGCCGCCTTGGCGGCCAGCTCGTCCGCCCTGTCCTCCATCCCGGGGGCCGGACAGATGTCCATGTCCAGATCCATTATTCGGATGTTCTCATCCCTCAGCTCCCTGAAGACGCCCTCCTGCAGCCTTCTTGAAACCAGGGCCACGACGGTGATCCCGAGCCTTGCCAGCAGGCCTAGCGCGATTCCAAAGTTTCCCGAGGTCGCCTCCATCACGGTCTGGCCGCCCCTCAGCTGCCCTGACTTTATTGCCTCGTGGACTATGTGCAGTGCGGCCCTCACCTTGATTGAGCCGCTCGGCAGCGCCGAGTCAAACTTTCCATAGACCCTGAGGTCCTTCCCGTCCAGATTCACCTGAAAGACGCTTTT
Source organism: uncultured Nitrosopumilaceae archaeon (assembly GCA_964348355.1). Classification (GTDB taxonomy): domain Archaea; phylum Thermoproteota; class Nitrososphaeria; order Nitrososphaerales; family Nitrosopumilaceae; genus JAWVZS01. The sequence continues at coordinate 3,913 of CAYGCI010000048.1, forward strand.
TGCGCACTCTTTGAGATCCTGCGTCAGGTCTACTAGCGGCGTCGCATCCACGACCCTGCCGCCCTCCATGCGCGGGATCCTGCTCCAGACCTCCCGCTCAAAGCGCTGCAGCAGGGCCGCATCCACGTTTTCTGCCATATACATGCACCGGGATTTTCGCTTAATTTAGAATTTTCCACTCGTACTGGGGCTGGATGCCACGGGGCCCTTCGGGATTCCCTGGGGGATGACCGGAGTATCAATCACTGCTGATGGCAGGGCGCCTGCAAGACTTGGCCTAGCACGGCACGGATCTGGACGGGATCACTTGGATCGATATGGCCTCAACCCCGTGGTGGCCGGAGGTCAGGACTGCTCCAGTATGCCCAGGACCCTGTTTGGAATGTCGCCCAGCCTGCTGACTGCCAGCGTCTTCTCATAGCCCAGCGTCTTGAGGTTGCCTGCAATCGTGGTGGCCCTTATGACGTTTGGACCAAAGCCCAGCGCGACCATGCCGATTCCGACAGACTTCATCGACTTTATCATTGCGCGGACCGCTCCCGGATCGGAGGGCTCCCCGTCAGTCAGTGTCAGAAAGACCTCCGGCCGGCTTGCCTGCATCAGGGGGAACATCCTGTCGTATACCTCTGCCAGCGGAGTGGAGCCGTTTGCGGCGACCTGCGCAAGCCTCTTTGCAGAGACGTGGTTCCACTTGGAGTTCTCGGGCTTGACGAGCCAGCATACCACCGATCTGTCCTGCGTGCTAAACGCATAGACGGCAAAGTCGACCTTGAGGTACGACAGGACCTCGCACAGCGCCAGCGTCGCCTTTTTGTACTCAACCTGCTCTGAGTATATGCTTGATGAGTGATCCAGCAGAACCACGATCCTCGTCTTGATCGCCTTTTTCACGTCCGTAAAGAACGGCTCGACCCCGTCGATGTAGCCCTCCTCGTCGAACTCGTCGCCGGCACGGAGGTGCTGCTCCCTCCACCCCGATCTCCAGTCCTTGAACTTTGTCTTCAGCCTGTTGATCAGGTCCGCGTCGTAGATTTTCGTCTCGTCTACGTTGTCTGCAGACGGCATCCTGACCCCCACGGCCTCTGTCCCGAGGCCCCTGTTCTCGTTCCTCATGTTCTCCTCAACGAGGATCCTGTACTCGTTGTACACGTCCTCCCCGCGCAGCGCCGCGGCCGGATCAACCCTGCCAAAGTCCCCGCTGCGGTTTTTTGCAATCTTGACCAGGGTGCGCAGGATCTCCTCCTCGTCTAGCGCCATCCCCTGCCTCATCCAGGGCAGTGACATCGGGATTGTCAGGAGCGAGTCGATGTCCAAAATCCTGACGATCCCGGGTACCTGCTTTTCCATCCAGTCCGTCCCGTGGCCGCCCTTTGCCGCCCTCTCCAAAACCTCCTCTGCAAACCTGGCCGCCCTCCGGACCCTCTCAAAATGGCTTGCCTGGATTTCGCCCTTGATTCCCCCGAACAGGAACGTCTGGTAGAACGCCTCGACTATCCTTGCCCTTCCGTAAAGCGAGCTCAGGTGCGGCCTGTAGTTTATCGAGTACGCATAGCTGAACATCAGCTCGCCGTCCATCCCCCTCCACGTCCTCCTTCCAAGATCCTCTATCCTCCTGGTCTCCATGGCGTTGAGGATGAATCCAAACGCATGATCGTTGCTCAGGATCTTGCTGCAGTGCCTGAGGCGCACCGACTCGTACCACAGCGCGGCCCTGAACTGCCTGTATTTTTCAAAGTCGCCGCCCTGGTACCTGTCAAACGGCAGAAGCGAGATCCTTTTCTCCTTCAGCCACGTCCTTGGCTGGTTCTTCTCGGAGAACTCCACCGTGACATCGTCGAGTCCCGACCACCTCCTGGCCAGGAATGTCGCAATCTCCATCAGAGTGTCGCTTCGCAGCTGGGACGGACGCATCAGCCCTCAAACATCGATGTTATGATGTCGCTGACCTTTTGATGCTCTATGCTTCCCCACTGCGCGTAGACGTTGCCAAACACCAGCTCCGCGGCGTCCCTTGCCGGCACGCCGAGATCCAGCATCTTTGCAAAGGCGATGGTCTCCCTGAGGCTAGGCGAATAGTACAGCTCCTCGACGGCCGCTGCCTGCCTCAGCGTGTTTGCAAGCCTTATTCCCTGCATGATCCGCCCCTCGTCTGATCCCGGGACGTGTTTTTTTACGATGTCTAGCTCTATGTTCTCCGGGGGGTATTCGAGCCTTATCCTGACGGGGAACCTGCTGAGGATCTGGGGGGGCAGCTCCTTTGTTCCCACGTGCGTTAGCGGGTTGATTGTGGCAACGACAAACCACCCCCGGCTTGCCCTGACTATCTCCCCCGCCGACTCTTTTAGCGCAATCTGCCTCCTGTCGTCTAGCGCCTCGTCGAGCCTCAGGAGAACGTCGGCCTCTGCCGCGTTGATCTCGTCCAAGTACAGGATGCTGCCCTCCCTCATGGACTTTATCAGGATCCCCTCGTCGAACCCGACAGTCCCCCCCGTCAGGGTCTTGGTTCCTACCAGGTGGCTCTCCCTGGTTCTGAGGCTAAAGTTGATCGACTCTAATTTTGCAGACCTGCTCCTGACAAAGTCCCTGACCAGCGTGGTTTTTCCCGTCCCCTTTGGGCCTATGACCAGCACGAACAGCCCCGCCTCGTAGGCCTTGTTCAGCGTGGCCACGGAGTCGTTCCAGTCCAGGTAGCCTGTCTCCTCAAGCATGCAAAAAACATGGCCCGTGTTTCACAAATAAGTCTTAGTTTTGATACTGCGCCAGCTTGGCGTTGGACTCGTCTAGAATCTGGTGCAGCCTCTTGCGCCACCCGTCGAATCCCCCAGGCTCCTCCGGATAGTTGTAATAGTGGTCCGTCAACAGCCTGTTTTGCTGGGTTGTGAACCTCAGGCCGTCTGCCAGCTTCTTGTTGAGGGCTCCCCTGATCATCATGGTCAGCCTGCCCAGGTTGCTAAAGTCCGGATGCTCCCCCTTTGAGATTGCCTCCACGTCGAGGTTTCCCAGGAAGTGCTTCATGCCGTAGCTGATCTGCTCGTTGGTCAGGGTCTGAATCAGCCTCCTGAAGATCTCCAGTCCCGCCGTCTTGTAGCCGTATTCGTTGACGAACTCCTTGTTGTAACCCCACAGCCCACCCTCTGTGACGTCCCCCGACTGGATTGCCTCTGCCGCACACTTTCCGGCTATGGTTCCGGCGACAAGCGCCGGGCCGATCCCCCCCGCGTCAAGCGGCTTTGGCATCCACGCCGAGTCGCCTACCAGCATAAAGCCGTTTGCGACCATGCAGTCGTTTTGCCTTCTGACGGAGACCTGAAAGCTTCCCGTTGCATTCTGCCTGTCTGTGTCGTCCTCGGAGATCCTTGGGTTCCTGATTGCGCGGTTTCTTTTGACATACTCGTCAATCAGGGCCGTGACGCTGTCGCTTTTTCCCAGCCTCCTGTTTCTTGCCTCAAGGAGCGTCTTCTCCACGCCCAGCCCGATGTTTACCTTGTTTTTCCCCTTGGGAAACACCCAGCCATACCCGCCCGGGGCAATGTCCTGGTCTAGGTGGATGATGCAATAGTCGGGATCAAACTCTGTCAGGTCGGCCTCCCCGTCCTCAAAGTGCATTATGTGCCTGCCAGTCGACTCTACGTCGCGCCTGTCCACCTTGCGCTCCATCTTTGTCGTATTGGAGATCTGGTTGCGCAGCATTGACGTCATTCCGGTGGCGTCGATGACGACCCTGGCAGTCCTCTGATAGCCCTCCCTTGTCTCCGAGTTGACCCCCCTTACGCCTACGACCTGGCTTCCTTGGTAGACCAGCCCCATCAGGTTTATGTTAAAGTCAAAGTCTGCGCCCATCTTGCGGGTGCGCTCGTTTTGCACCTCGGGCAGCAGCCTCCTGTTCAGCATGTATCCGTCGCCGTCAAACGGAATGGAGGTCTCCCTGTCCGGGGAGAACGCCATCACGCCTTTTACGCGGTGCTCGATTTCCGGCCGGCCCCACCCAACCCTGATCCTGTCGGACATAAAGTCCACCGCCTCCTTGCTGACTGCATCCCCGCAGATCCATCCTGCCGCGCTTTTCTGCCCGGGAAGGCTTGGCGGGTTCCTGTCCACTACCAGGACCCGCAGTCCCTGGTTGGAGTAGTGCAGGACCGACTGGGCTGCAACCGTGCCGGCCAGTCCGCCCCCGGCTATGATGACGTCATAGTCTGTCATGAAACGACCTTCGTGCCTCCGTATTTAAAACCATCTTGTTTTTTTTGGATCAAGGTTGGGGTCGGATCGTCGCGGGGTCTTCAATGCTCTCGCTCAGACTGGAGCGGCTGTTATCTCCTCATTCCCATACGACAGCGGCGCCCTTCATATTTAATTTATCTGAAAACCCCGGCCTTCCCAAAAACTCCCCGTGGCACGGTCATGTCTGATACAAATTCAGATCAGGCCCGCCTGCAGATCCCCGTATGGCCGCCTGCACCTTCGTGAGCCGGACTACATCTGGGAGCTTGGAAGCCTGAGAGCCGGCAGCTTCGGGCAGGGACGCCTCACGGGCTAGGCCGCATTGCCAGCCCGGCTGATCTTCTTGACACCAGTATTATGGAGACTATGGAGATTGCCAGCACCGCTACGGCCACGCCTCCGAACTCTGGAATGACGCAGGTTCCTATTATCTCGACGTCCGAGTCCCCCCCCTCGAACTCAATTTCAATGATCCTGTCGACGGCACTGACATGAATGTCTTGGTACGGAGCCTCCCTTTCATCAATGAGCACTATAAATACGTCGTCCCCACCCTCGCAGCCTCCTGTTCTTGCGTCCACTGTACCCCTCGGAAGCTCCATCGTCATGGCGCCTGAACTGACCGCATCCAGCACCACGATGAGCGAGAACCTTGACCTGTCAATTATCATGTCCTCGACGGTCCCGCCGATTATGCTGTACTTTATGTCCGTAGTTGACGTCGAGCCCGGGAGCTGCACTTCGAAGATATTCTCGATTCGCACCGTCTCGTGCTTGGCTACAAAGTTAAACGTGGTCTCCGATATGTCCCCGGCACCGTATATCACCCTCACGATGCGCTCCCCGTCTGTCTTCCAGTATGGGCCCTTGGCTATGATTGTCTCCGTAAAGCTGCCGTCCTCTGCCGGGGTTATCTGTGCGGCGTAGACTATGTTGCCCTCCCCGAGCAGGATCTGCAACGCCACCTGCGTGCCCTCTATGACAGTCGTCGTCTTTCCGGAGATTACTATCGCGTCCCCCTCGGCAAACGTGTCCCCCGCCACCTGCACGTCTATCAGGGACTGCGCATAGGCCGGGACTGCGACTGACAGCAAGACCATGCCGGCTGCCAACGCCTTTAGGAACAACACACATTCATGCCAGAATTATTGTATATTTCCTTTACTACTGTCTTGATAAAAAATGAAAAAGAAAAAGGTGTCTAGTATTTTGGCATTATACTGAGCCTAGATCTTGCAGATACCGCAATTATCGAGATAACTGCCGCTGCCAGAACCAATACTACCATGGCGCCAAATTCTGGAACTACAAACTTGCCGACGATCTCAATCTCTTGAGCTCCTGCCGGGAAGTAAATCGTGATATTGTTTCCTTCCACCTTGACATCGTCCCATTCCTCGCCGTCAACAAATGTCAGCTCTAGGCCACGGAAGACGCTTGGTGCCGGACTCAGCGTAATCATGCCCGGCTCTGTGGATCTGATCGTGACTACGATTGATGTTCCGGGATTGATTTTTGCGCCCGTGACCGAACCGCCCGTAATGGCATATGGAATACATTGGCCACTGACTGACAGCTCCTCATTGGTACACTCCCTTGTGGGTGGGTCTGGCTTGACATGCGTGGGAACGCCGCCCGTTAGTTCAACTAGGACTCTGTTGTTAATATCATGAGAACCGTATTGGACTCTGATTGTATATGTACCGTCATATTGCCACAATTCCCCTGCGGTGTTCAGCGCTACGCTGTATGTACCATCGCTGTTTAGGTTTACCTGGTCTAGAGCAACATAGTTGTTGATGGGGCTAATCACAGTAATTGTTACTGGAACCCCCTGTCTGGGATTAGCCACTATGCCCTCCACCATGATGATGGAATTGTGATCATATACTTCTGCATCTGTCCACACTGAGACCGGTATGTCCATTATCAGCTGTTCGGCCGCTGACATTGC
>CAYGCI010000049.1:0-10044 GCA_964348355.1 uncultured Nitrosopumilaceae archaeon
CTTGAAACAGCCGGTGGTGACAGTCGTCGGGGAGGCTGTAGCAGGCACGCAGGTTGACGGGTTTGACGAGTTATCACTGGTGGAGATCTTCGAGAGGTCAGAGCCAGGGGTGGTTCAGATTAACGTGAAAAAGGAGGCCTCCAGTATTTCGGGGATGGGTCTGGGCTCGGGCTTTGTTTATGATACCAAGGGCCATATTATCACCAATGCTCACGTGGTCAGAAATGCAGAGGAGGTCATCATTACGTTTTTGGATGGCCGCTCCTACATCGGGCAGGTGATTGGAACGGACACGGATACCGATTTGGCGGTGATCAAGGCCAATGCGACCCGCTCCGCACTGCACCCTCTGCCGATGGGGGACTCCTCGGAGCTCAAAATCGGAGAGTCCATAGCCGCAATAGGAAACCCGTTCGGGCTGTCAGGCTCGATGACATCGGGAATCATAAGCCAGATGGGGCGCCTTCTCCCCCAGGCAACAGGATTCTCCATACCGGACATAATACAGACAGATGCGGCCATAAATCCTGGCAACTCGGGCGGTCCCCTGATCAACGTCAGGGGCGAGGTGATAGGAATCAACACGGCAATACAATCCGTCACGGGCGAGTTCACAGGGGTTGGGTTTGCGGTTCCGTCAAATACGGTCACAAAGATTGTTCCGGTGCTGATTTCGGAGGGGGAGTACAAACACCCGTGGCTGGGGGTCAGGGGAGTAGACATCGGCCCCGAATACGCAGATGTCCTGAATCTCGTGGACGCAAGGGGGTTTTTGATAGTAGACGTAATCGAGGGCAGCCCGGCATTCAGGGCAGGACTGCAAGGGGCGACGGGCACAGTCGAGAGGGACGGCCAGGACTACCAAACAGGCGGGGATATCGTACTGTCGGTGGATGGCAAGGAGGTAAGAAAGATTGACGACATCCTGATACACCTGCAAAGGGAAAAGGCCGTTGGAGACGTGCTGGAGTTGGAGGTCCTTCGGGACGGCAGGACATCCATCTTGGCAATCACGCTAGAGGAAAGGCCAGAGTAGTACAAGAATAAATACTCGAGGCCTTCACAAGTCATGTTGAGTGAGCTGATTCTTGACTCAGAGTCACTAAATCAGGCTTTAGATGGAAGACAGTTGCCAAGAGAGGAGCTGTACGAGATATTCGAGTCGTCTCAGAACAGTCCCGACGAGTTGTTCAAGGCAGCCCGGGCACTGCGCGGCAGGAACAAAAGCGGCTTTGTCAGCTTTTCCAAAAAGGCGTTTTTCAACCTAGTAAACCTGTGCAGGGACACGTGCTCATACTGCACATACAAGGCAGAGCCGGGGGAGCAAAAGCTGTCACTGATGTCAAGGCAGGACGTTTCAGAGACGCTGGATCTTGCCAGAAGATACCGCTGCGTGGAGGCGCTGTTTGTAACAGGGGAGAGTCCAGAGCAGAGGTATCCTGAGGCAAGGCGCTGGCTGAGGCAGAACGGGTTTTCAAGCACCGTCGAGTACATAGCGCACTGCTCTGAAATCGCGTTGGAGAGGGGGCTGTTTCCGCACACCAATGCGGGCAACCTCTCAAGGGAGGAGATGGCGGAGCTCAAAAAAACAAACGTAAGCATGGGCCTGATGCTGGAAAACGTCAGCGACAGGCTCGCCCGGAGGGGCGGGCCCCACTTTCTTGCGGCAAGCAAAAGCCCAGAGTCAAGGCTGAAGGTGCTAGAAGACTCGGGGGAGCTTGGAATCCCGATGACTACCGGGGTGCTGCTCGGGATAGGCGAGACTGCGCGTGAGGTGATCGACTCCCTGGTCGCAATAAGACGGGCTCACCAAAGGCATGGAAACATTCAGGAGGTGATCCTGCAGAACTTCCAGCCAAAGCCAGATACGGTGATGGGGGGGCATCCGGCCGCAGACGAAGGCTACTTCAAGGCCGTCGTGGCGCTGACAAGAGTAATCATGCCGGAGATGAACATACAGGTACCTCCGAACCTGTCGCCGGGATCGTACCAGGGCTTCATCGAGGCCGGAATCAACGACTGGGGCGGGATATCGCCGCTTACGCCGGACTTTGTGAACCCAGAGTTTCCCTGGCCGGACATCAAGGCGGTGGAGCAAGGCTGCAACGATGCGGGATTTGAGCTAAAGTGCAGGTTCCCGGTCTATCCGGAGTTCTTCCCCCTGGTGGGCGGTGATCTGAGGGACAGGCTTTTGGCAGTCGCAGACTCTGGCGGGCATGTCAGAGAGGACTATTGGAGGTAGGGATGCAGACGGCAAGCCTGGAATCCATGTTCAGGGATACGGATCCGCAGGTGGCAAGAGTCCTCAACCGGGCGCTAGACGGAAGGGAGATCTCGCCCAAGGAGGGCCTTGTGCTTTACGGCGCAGGCGGACAGGATCTTCACCTCGTCGGGCTGGTCGCCGACGAGCTGAGACGGAGGAGTGTCGGAGACGTCGTAACATACGTGGTGAACCGCAACATCAACTTTACCAACGTATGCATAAAGCAGTGCGGGTTCTGCGCGTTCAGCAGGGACTTTAGGGAGGAGGAGGGATACTTCCTGCCTGCAGAGGAGGTGGTCAGGAGGGCAAGGGAGGCGCACAGGCTGGGCGCCACGGAGGTCTGCATCCAGGCAGGACTGCCTCCGGACATGGATGGCAGCCTGTACGAGGACATTTGCAGGGCAATCAAAAAGGAGGTTCCCGGCATGCACATACACGGGTTCTCGCCAGAGGAGGTGCTCTACGGCGCGTCAAGATCCCAGGTACCGGTCAGGGACTACCTGCTGAGGCTAAAGGAGGCCGGCGTCGACACGCTGCCGGGAACCGCAGCCGAGATCCTGGACCAGGACATGAGGGACAGGATATCCCCGGGGCGCATATCTGTGAGGGACTGGGTTGACGTGGTAAAGACCGCCCACAGCGTGGGGATCAGCACCACGTCGACGATGATGTTCGGCCACATCGAGACGGCCGAGGACAGGGTGAGGCACATTGCAAAGATCAGGGAGATTCAAAAGGAGACGGGCGGGTTTACGGAGTTTGTGCCGCTGAACTTCGTGCATACGGAGGCCCCGATGTACAAGCACCGGCTGCACAAGAACATAAGGGAAGGGGCAAGCGCAAGGGACGTCCTCCTGACGCATGCAGTGGCAAGAATCATGCTAGACGGCCGAATCGACAACATCCAGATGTCGTGGGTAAAGGAGGGGCAGAGGATGGCGCAGCTGCTGCTGATGTGGGGGGCCAACGACTTTGGAGGCACGCTAATCAACGAGAGCATCTCGACCTCGGCAGGCTCCGCACACGGCCAGCTCTTAAGGCCCAAGGACATCAGGCGGATGGCAAGGGAGGTTGGAAGGGTGCCCGCGCAGAGAAGTACAAAGTACCAGATCCTAAGGGAGTTCTCATCTGGGGATCATGACGACGCGCTAGACTCGGCCGACCAGGAGCGGTTTGGATCATACTTTGACCTGATCAAGATCGACAGGTATCGCTACAAAAACCCCAAAAGGCCGTAATTGTCATACTGTGAAGGCATCCTGCAGGCTGCAGAGAGGATCGGGGCATGCGAGTCAGAGGCAGTATACTCAAAAAAGCGGGTCCTCACAGTCAGAATCACGGACTCGGAGATTGCCGAGGTAAAGGAGGTGACCGGCGAGGAGGTATCTGCCAGGCTGATTCAGGAAAAGAGGATGTTCTCAATAAGGACGTCGGATCCCGGCAGGATCTCACAGCGTATGGAAGACGGCCAAAAGGCGGCAAGGTACCTGAGGCCCATGGAGTTTTGGAGGACGCTTCCCCTGGACTCGCCGGACTGCAAAAAGGTCGACAGGACCTACGACCCAAGGCTAGACGGGATCGACGGGGGCGATGCCGCAGACATTGCCCAGGCCATGATAAACGAGGCCGCAGGTGGCAGCATAACTGCAGTCTCAGGGTCGCTGAACATAGTCTCAGACAGATTCCAGCTGGCAAACAGCCACGGCCTCGAGTTCGAGGACTCGAGCACGTACATCTCAGGAGTCATAAACGCAGACGCGCGGGGCGGGCTCGTGACAGTCTCTGGGATAGGGCAGGGCTGCTGCAGGACCCTAGGCGGATTCAACGCAGGCGGGATCGGGCGGGAGGCAAGGGCCATGTGCGTCGGCTCGGCCAATCCGAAAAAAACAGAGCCGGGGGAGTATTCCGTTATCTTTGAGCCATACTCTGTGGGGGAGATAGCGGCGTTTGTCCTTGCGCCAAACTTTGGCCTTCGAGCGCTGCGGGAGAAAAGGAGCTGTTTTTGGGACAGGCAGGACCGGGCCGTCGCCCCAGACATCCTAAGCGTCTCAGACGACCCCCTCGTCCCCGACTCGGTTGGGGCAAAGGCAGTGGATGACGAGGGGGTGCGCACCAGGAGGCTGTCCCTCATAGAGGACGGAGTCCTCGGGGACGCGTTTTCTGACCTGGGCGACGCGTACAGGTTCGGCAGCAGTTCCTCGGGAAACGCAAGCAGGCCGGGATCGCCGATGGGAACCAGTGCAGAGCCCGACCCGGTCGCGGCGCCCCACAGCATCAGAGTCGAGGGCCACACGTGCAGGCAGGACGACATGATCAAGGACGTCAGGAGGGGGATCGTCGTGGGCAGGCTTTGGTATACGTATGCAGTCAATCCCGCCAGGGGGGACTTTTCGTGTACGGCAAGAAGCGGGATCCAGATCGTCGAGGACGGGGAGATAAAAGGCCCGGGCAAGCCGGTAAGAATAGTCCACAACATCAGGAAGCTTCTCGAGAACACGGCAGGCATAGCAGACGATGCAAGAGGCGTCCAGCAGTGGGACTCCCTGCCGTCAATCGTGCCAACGATGTGGTTTGACGGGGTTCCGGTGTACTCGATATGACTACAGGTACAAAAGCGAGGAGGCCAGGTATGCCGCATAGGCCACGGCCAGGCCGATGCCGATCCTGCGCGTGATCAGGCCCGTCTTCATGACCACAAGCAATACGAGACTGAACCCAATCATGACTGCATAGTCCACATAGATCTCGTCCACGATTGCTATTCCGGCCAGGGTTGAGGCCACGCCCATGATCATCAGGATGTTGTAGATGTTGCTTCCAATGATGTTTCCAATCCCGATGTCGATGTGCCTCCTCCGGATTGCGACGACGGAGGTGATCAGTTCCGGCAGGGATGTGCCGATTGCGATTATCGTGACCCCTATGACCTTCTCGGATATGTCAAATGACTGTGCGATTACAACGGCATTGTCGACTGTAAGCTCCGAGCCGACATACAAAAGCGCAACTCCGATCCCCAGCAGTCCAAGCGATCTCAGGCGGAACCTGCCCGGGTGCCTGACGGCGTCCCTCTCCTTTGTCGGCTGCCCCCGCCATATCGAGCGGCACGTGAGAATCGTAAACGCGACCAGCACAACGATCAGGATGGCCCCGTCGTACTGCGATATCTGGCCGTCTAGGGACATGGCAATCAGCAGCACGGAGGCACCCAGCACAACTAGCAGCTCCTTTCGGACTGCCGACCTGCTGACTGCCAGGGGCACCAGAACCGCAGAGACTCCTATGACCATTCCGACATTGGCGATGTTGCTTCCGACGATGTTTCCCAGGATTATCTGGGAGTGATCCCCTGCAGCCGCAATGCTTGCTGCCAGCTCCGGAGTCGATGTTCCATAGGCCACCACGGTCATGCCGATTACCATGTTGCTTATGCCCAGGCGTTTTGCAATGTCCACGCCCCCGCTGACAAGCCAGTTGCCGCCATAGCACAGCATGGCAAGGCCCGCAACGGTCAGCGCCGCATTTATGGCAAGTTCCATGGATTGGCTTTAAACACAGGCTGTTTAAAGTGGGCGTTTTGCCCTTCATTTACCAATCTAACAACAAGAGCTAGCCCCGGCCCGATCCAGGCACGAAATGCCGTCAAAACCTGCCAGAAACGACTGACAACAATGAAATAGTGAAAAACAGCCAGGAAACCACATGGCCTCGGCTATCATCATACCCATAGTTATAGTGGCAATACTGGGGCTTGGCGGATACCTGGTCTACAGGTACGCGCTGTTTGACGTGCTGTGCAAAAGCACAGTCAACAAAACCCTGAAAAAATACAACATACAAAAGACGCCGTTTGAAATCGTGCAGGAGTTTCACAGGAACAAGGGGGAGGCGCTGTCCGACAGGCAGGTCAGGGAGCTGGAGAAAAGGTACAGGCAGACTGGCCCTGACGAGTTTCTGGCAATGTATGACGCAATCAGGGAGGATCGCGAGTCCAGACGGGGCTAGGGATCTGTCGGGATTTGGATGAACGGGGTTCCGCCCTCGCCGACGACAAGCGGCAGCTTGCCGTCCCAGGCCTGCGTCTTGAGCCACTCCAAGTAGTTCGGGTTTTGTGCAAGCGCCTCATTGATGATCCTGATTGCCTCGGCCTCGCCCTGCGCCTCTGCAATGTTTGCGGCGGCCACGCCCTTTGCCTGCTGCTCGTTCTGCCTTGCCTCCACCTCGATTCGCCGGAGATCGTTTTCGGCCTTTAGCGCCTTTTGCTCTGCCTCGACCTTGGCCTCTATGGCAGCCGCAAAGAGGGGGGAGAACTGGAAATCGGTGATGGAGATTACCTCCGTGATGATGTTAAAGTCGCTGAGGCGCTCGGTGATCTCGCGCTCGATGTCTGCCTTGACCAGGGGCCGCTTGGTGATGAGCTCCTCTGCGTTATAGTTGGCAGTGACCTGCTTTACGACCTCCTCCACCGCAGGCTGGATTATCCTGTTTTCATAGTCAAGGCCGACGCTCTGGTACAAAAAGTGGACGGATTCCGGGGATGGGTGGTAGTTGACGGTGACTGCAGTCGAGACGGTCTGCAGATCCTTGGACGCCGAGGAGGTGGACTTGACATACTTGAGGGTCCTGATCTCAATGTCGACCACAGAGTCGGCAAAGGGGGTGACAAAGTGCAGCCCCTCATCAAGCGGTGGAACCGTGGTGTCGACTGCATTCCAGTGCAGCAGCACGCCGCGGTGCCCGGCGTCGACAATCTGCACGGACGCATATGCCACAACGCCAATCACAATCAAGGCGATAATCCCAATGGCGACTCCCTTGGCCGCCCCCATATTCACGGCCATCTTGGGGGACTGGTACTTGGACAACAAAATAACGCCTCGCACCCAACTAATATACTAATCTGAGATCGCCGCGAAATCGGCACCATCAAAACCGAGCAATAGGTTTATGCGACTCTAGGTGCAACAAAAGTGGTTGGTAAACGAGTTCATGTGGATGTACCTGGCGATTTTCCTGGCAATCCCGCTAGTCAGGATACTGCCAAGAATATTGCGCAAGGTGAGGGGCGAGCGGCCAGACGGCGGGGGGTACTCTGGCGAGGCCAAAGGATGGAACGTCCAGACGGCGCAGCGGCCAGACGAGCGGCCGGGGCGCCAGGGCAACGACATGCTTATACTGGGGCAGATGATTGCAGGTGCAAAAACGTTTGAGGCCATTCAGAGGCACACACACCTTTCAGACAAGAGGCTTGATGCGGAGCTGCAGAACCTAGAGTCCAGGGGCATGATCAGAGTAGAGCAAAGGCAGGGACTGACGGGGCCCAAGGTGGAGATCTATCCCACCAGCAAGGGGCTGAGGGAGTTCCACAACTAGTGTAAAAAAACCAGCTAGATTGATCAACAAAAACCAACCCAAGGTTAATAAGGTAATGTACCGTACCATACGGTATGATGAAGTCCCGATTAGCATACATACCAATCGAGGTAGCTGATCAGTTTGGCGACTTTATCATAAGGCGCGACGGGCAGGTCCTCGATGCCGTAAGGGCAAGGGTCAAGGACTACAATACGCTTTCCCTCCTAAAGCTCCTGTACCAAGTAAGAGAGGAGCCAATGACGTTTTCAAGCCTGTATGCAAAGTCAAAAATCAGGATGAAGAGGTCGTTTCTCAACTACCTAGACCTGTGTGTCGGCTATAACTTTGTCAAAAAGGAGACGGTCGGCGCAAACGTGATCTACTCGATTACAGACAGGGGCAGGACCATGCTGGGGCTGTTCATGCAGAAAAGTAATTAGGCGGGATAATTTGCCATAGCTGGTGCAAAAAGAAAGCTTTCCCGAGGCGCAGGTCTTTGAGGTAAAAAAGGTGGAGCTGAAAAACCCCATAATATTTGCAGGATTCGTGGGTGCGGGGCTGGTAGGCCCGCTGGCAGTAGGCCAGATAATCAGGGAGCTGGACATGCAGGAGATAGGGTACATGAGATCAAAGTACCTGCCGCCCTCGACGGTGTTTCTCAAGGGACGGCTGCGGCATCCCTTCAGGTTTTATGCAAACAGGGAGGGCACGATCTGCGCGGTAATATGCGAGGTCACGCTGAGGATGGAGGGGCTGTACACGGTAGTCGCCGAGATTCTTGACTGGGCAAAGTCAAAGAACTCAAGCGAGATCGTAATCCTGGACGGGGTCGCAGGCGACGGGCACGACGACAGGGCATACTGTGCAGCCGAGGAGGACCTGTGCAGGGTCATGGCAAACAAGGACATCAGCATGATCCCGCAAGGCTTCATCACCGGGGTTCCGGGTGGGATTCTAAACGAGTGCCTTGTGCGGGAGATACAGGGGATCACGCTGCTGGTCAAGGCAGACGGGAGCCAGGCAGACCCGATGGCCGCAGTCACGCTGATAGAGGCGGTAAACAGGCTCTATGAGACAAGTATCGACACGGCAGAGCTCAAAAAGGAGGAGGAGAAGATAGAGGAGTTTCACGAGCTGTCAGAAAGATACGCAGAGCACCGCCAGGAAATTTCAGGGATGTACATGTAGGCAAATTCTTTTATGCGCATGAGGGGGGGTTTTGACTATGGCCCTATCCTACAAAAAGGCAGGCGTGGACATCTCAAAGATTAGGAAAAGCCAGGATGTCATAGGCAGGCTGATCGGATCGACCCACAGGCTGCAGGGGCTGGCAAGGATAAAGCACGGCTTTGGGCACTATGCGGGAATCGTGGAGGTCCCGGGAAGGATGTCGCTTGCAACGCACACCGACGGGGTGGGGACAAAGGTCCTGGTTGCAAGCGCCATGAAAAAGTACGATACCATAGGCATAGACTGCGTGGCAATGAACGTAAATGACATCATCTGCATAGGGGCAGTCCCAATCGCGTTTGTCGACTATATCGCGGCAAACAGAAACGATCAAAGAATATTTGCGCAGATCGTCAGGGGGCTGGTGGCCGGCGCAAAAAAATCCAAGGTTCCAATCGTCGGGGGGGAGACGGCAGTAATGCCGGATCTTATCGCAGGAAGGGGGTTCTCATTTGATCTGGCAGGAATGGTGACAGGGTATGTGAACAGGAGGAAAATGATCCTGGGCGGGTCGATAAAGCCGGGGGACGTTATCATAGGGGCAAAGAGCACCGGACTGCACTCAAACGGATACTCGCTGGCAAGGGCCGCACTCTTGAAGAGGTACTCGGTGAGAGACAGGGTCAGGGGAGTCGGGGTCATAGGCCCCGCACTGCTGAGGCCGACTGAGATCTACGTGCAGCCGGTCCTAGAGATCGTCGACAGCTGCAAGGTGAGCGGGCTGGCCCACATCACAGGAGGCTCGTTTACCAAGCTGCTGAGGCTCAAAAGCGTCGGCTATGAGATCGACTCGCTGCCAAAAACCCCCCCGATAATGAGGCTGATTGCAGATCAGGGGGTCAAAGACGAGGAGATGTACAAGACGTTCAACATGGGGGTGGGATTCTGCGTCATCGCGCCAAAGAGCCAGGCCCCGGGGATACGGTTGGCGTTCAAAAGGCACGGGATCCAGAGCCAGGAGATCGGCAGAGTCGTCCCTGGGAGGGGGGTTACGGTAAACTCCCAAAGGATCGCATGATGTGCGCGGGGCGCGTGGTTCGGAGGGGGCCGGTCCGCCACCCCCGCCATGTGTACAATTAGGCAAAAAGACACGCTATTTTTGACATGTAATCGCCTTATATTGCCCAATTCTTGAGGATAGTAGGTAGAATTGGCAGCAGAGGCGCACTTTATCCAGATTATAATCGGGGTCGGAA
>CAYGCI010000050.1:0-9951 GCA_964348355.1 uncultured Nitrosopumilaceae archaeon
TACCTAATCCTTAAATGACAGGTGTATTTGTGTTAGCTTGACGTATAAAATTGCCATATAAAGTCAGTCATGGAAAGCCGATTCAGATCACATATTCCCCTGACGAGGTATTCTCAAAGATCCACCATGACGAGATAAAGTTCATCGACCTGCAGTTCACCAGCCTGACGGGGAGGTACCACCACACCACGATCTCCGCGGACACGTTCTCCCCCGAGCAGATGAGGGACGGGCTTCCAAAGCTTGACGGCTCCTCGATTGTGGGCTTTACGAGCATCGACGACTCGGACCTGATCCTAAAGCCGGATCCGAACACGTACGCGAAGATCCCCTGGTATACTGAGAACAACACCGCCAGGCTGATCTGCGACGTCTACTGGGGCGAGGACAGGGGAAGGCTCTCAAGGGATCCCAGGGGGATAGCGCAAAAGGCAGAGGAGCACCTCAAGGCGCAGGGCTTTGATACCAGCAACTGGGGGCCGGAGGTCGAGTTTTTCGTCTTCGACGAGGTCCACTGGGACGTGCTGACCCCGTACAAGGGCCAGTCATACAGCATAGAGTCCAAGGAGGCCCCGTGGAGCAAGGAGGGAAAGGGCTACCCGATGGGGCTGCAGGAGGGATACTATCCAAGCACGCCCTCTGACACCCTCTCGCCGTTTCGAAACGAGTGCGTCAACATCCTAAACGAGGAGTTCGGGATCCTGTGTGACAACCACCATCACGAGGTCGCCACGGCCGGCCAGTGCGAGATCGACATCAGGTACGATCACCTGACCAACGCGGCCGACGCGGCGCAGTCCTACAAGTTCGTCGTAAGAAACATCGCCCAAAAGTACGGAAAGATCGCAACCATGATGCCAAAGCCGATCTCGATGGACTCGGGCTCTGGCATGCACACGAACGTCAGCCTGTGGAAGGGAAAGGACAACGCGTTCTACGATCCGGACGCCGAGGACGAGCTGAGCCAGCTGGGAAGGTACTTTTGCGGCGGAATCATCCATCATGCAAAGGCGCTGTCCGCAATCTCCAATCCGACGACCAACTCGTATCACAGGCTGGTCCCCGGCTATGAGGCCCCCGTATACATCGCGTGGAGTGCAAGCAACAGGTCGGCGATTGTCAGGGTTCCAAAACACTTCAAGGGCGCAGGCTATGCGCACCTGAAGAGGCTGGAGTTCCGGGCGCCGGATCCCTCGGCCAACCCGTACCTGGTGTTTGCATCGGTCCTGTCTGCGGGCCTGGACGGGGTGAAGAAGAAGATGGATCCCGGCGATCAGGTCCGCGAGGACATATTCAAGATGACAAAGGCCGAGAGGATAAAGCGCGGGATCGGCGTCCTGCCGGCAAGCCTGGGCGACGCGCTAGACGAGCTGGAGGGCGACAGAAAGTTCCTGCTTCCGATCTTCACGGACGACGTGATCGACACGCTCATAGCAATCGAGAGGAAGGAGCAGCGCGAGATCTCGATCCGGCCCCACCCGCACGAGTTCTACCTGTACTTTGACGTATGATCAGACCCTGCCCGTCAGCTGGAATATGTAAAAGAGCGATATCGCAACAAGTCCGAACCCGGCCCCCAGGTAGATCATCGTCCTGGACTCGGAGACGGTTGCCTTGTACAGTAAAATCCCGCCTGCAAGGCCCACGAAGAGCACCAGCGTTCCGGTTATAACGCCGTCAAAGCTGGTTCCGGTTATGACGGGATGAAAGAACGCCGACAGCAGGACAAAGAACGCCGTGATGTAGACGTACTTGAGGCCCGACTTGACTGCCGAGCCGGAGGTCTTTTGGGACGGGACGTTCTTGGCCTTTTTTCGCTTCTTCATCGGGATTCCTCAGCAGGGCAATCAAATAAACTTTTGACGGCTGCCGGCCTGTTGCATGACCCGAGTCTGGTCGCACAAAAACAGCCAATCTTGTCTGAAACCGGGGTTATACAAAAGACTGGACGGCTACATCATTCCGCCCATATCAGGCATGCCGCCCATGCCGGGCATTCCGCCACCCATTCCACCGCCCATTCCCGGCGGCATTCCGCCCTCGGCTCCCGGCGGGGGTCCGGCCGACTTTGCGGTCTGGACCACGTCGTCGATCCTGAGAATCATGCATGCGGCCTCTGTTGCAGCCGAGACGACCTGGTGCTTTACTGCCAGCGGCTCTACGATGTCGCCTGACTGCATGTTTCCGATCCTGCCGTTCATGACGTCGATGCCCGTCCATTTCTCGCCCTTGAGCTGTTTTGCCCTCAGAGCAGTCAGGGTGTCAATGGGATCCATTCCCGCGTTCTCTGCCAGGGCCAGCGGGATTGACTCGAGTGCGTCGGCAAACCTCTCGACCGCAAGCTGCTCGCGGCCCTCCAGGGATTTTGCCCAGTTGCGCAGCTTGGTCGCCGCATACGTCTCGGGGGCTCCGCCTCCCGCCACGATTGAGGGCTCCTCCATCACGTCCTTTACCACCATTACTGCATCATGAACGGATCTGTCAACCTCGTCAACCACCCTCTGTGATCCTCCGCGCAGCAGTATGGTGACCGACTTTGGATGCCTGCACCCCTCTACGAAGACCCACCTGTCCTCCTCGATCTTGCGCTCCTCTACGGTCTCGGCGGCGCCAAGATCCTTGTCAAACAGGTCGTCAAGGTTGGTGACTATCCGGGCGCCCGTGGCCTTGGCCAGCTTTGTCAGGTCGCTTTCCTTGATCCTCCTGACTGCCAGGACGCCTGCCTTGGCAAGATAGTGCTGGGCCATGTCGTCGATGCCCTTCTGGCACAGTACGACGTTGGCGCCGGAGCCGATTACCTTGTCAACCATGTTTTTGAGCATTCTGTTCTCCTCGTCCAGAAAGCTCTTCATCTGCTGGGGGTTCTGGATGTTGATTTTTGCATCAGTCTCGGTCTTGCTGATCTCCAGGGCGGTGTTGATCAGTGCGATTTTTGCATCGGAGATCTTTTTTGGCATCCCGCCATGCACGACCTCCTTGTCCAGCACTATTCCCTGGATGACGCTGGAATCCCCGATCGAGCCTCCCGCCTTTTTTTCCACCTTTACATCATCAATGTCCACCTCGTACTTGTCACCGCTCTTCTCGGCTACTGCAAAGACGGACTGCACGACGAGTCCCGCCAGCAGGTCGGAGTCCTTTCTGACAAGCTTTGTCTGCATTGAGGTCTTTGCGATTTTTTTGAGGATTGCCTTGTCGCTTGGCGTGATCTTGTCTGCAATGTCCTCAAGATACTGCTTTGCCCTCCTTCCTGCCTTTCTATAACCGTCTACTATAATTGTCGGGTGGACGTCCTGCTCGATTAGCGATTCCGCGTTCTCTATCAGTGTCCCGCCAAGAACCACGGCCGATGTCGTCCCGTCGCCCACCTCGTTGTCGGTGGTCTTGGAAATCTCAACCATCATCTTGGCTGCAGGGTGCTGCACGTCTATCTCCTTGAGGATTGTAGCGCCATCGTTTGTAATTGTAACGTCGCCAAGGGAGTCCACCAGCATCTTGTCCATTCCCCTCGGACCCAGGCTGGTATGTACAATCTCCGCTATAATCTTGCATGCAGAGATGTTGTTTTTCTGGGCATCACGTCCCTTGCTTTCGGAGGCGCCGTCCTTTAGCAGTACGACCGGCATGTTGCCCTTGTTGGCTGCACTCATCGGTCTCAAAATCCCAAATTCCCCTTTTTATATCCTTCTTTAATCCTAGCTTGTTGCATAACCCCGATTTTAGGCACGAAAAACTGGCTGTTTTTACGCGTTCAGGCACGGTTATGCAACAGGCTATTTAATCCCAGCCAAGTGAAATGTAAATGAGATTTGCTGTTTTGCCTGCCCGGTTTCTGTTTTTACTCGATTTCAGGGTACTTTTCACTTGGATGAATCCCGGCGGGCCGGGGGATCCGGAGAGGTGATCCGAAATTAGAAACCATGTGAATTTTTCAAGTAATTTCACAGCGAAATTGTATTTTGTTGGTGTTTTGAGCTGCTTTACGCAGATTCGTTCATAAATAATCAGAATCTGCTAATTTCGAATCAACCCTCGGCGGGGATCCGGATCCCGTCCCGCATGGCGGCAGTCGGGGGTCTTTGATCGCCGGGGGCCGTCCCTCCTGCGTGTCTCGTGCCATGCGCATTCTAGCCCCCCGGCCGCCGGACACGACGCTGTCCCGGACACGACCGGAGACACCTGCAGGGAAAACCTGCCGCATCCGGCAGGCCGGGCGGGCTTAGCGGTGTTTTTAAATTGGGAAATCCCCGCCCTACTGCATGGCCAGGTCGGCAAACAGGAGGTCTTACGACATGATCTTTGGAAAGCTGAGGGATCACAACAGGTGGTTTGAGAACTCCATCCCGCTGATTGCAAGCGAGAACGTCCCCAGCCCGGCAGTCAGGGAGGCGATGATCTCCGACTTTGGAAACAGGTACGCAGAGGGGTGGCCCGGAGAGCGGGTCTATGCTGGGTGCACGTACATCGACGACGTGGAGGTCGAGTGCATGAGGCTGGCAAGGAGGCTGTTCAAGGCAAGGTTTGCAGACGTCAGGCCCATTTCAGGCGTGGTGGCCAACCTCGCAGTCTATTCGGCATTTACCAGTCCGGGCGACGTGATGCTTGCGCCGTCGATCCCCGCGGGAGGCCACATCTCCCATGGAAAGAGGGAGCACGCGGGAACCGCGGGCCTGGTTCACGGCCTGGAAATCGAGTTTTACCCGTTTGATGCAGAGGAGATGGCCATCGATGTGGACAAGACCAGGCAAAGGGTGAAGGATCTCAAAAAGGCCGGCCGCCTGCCCAAGATGGCAATGTTTGGCGGCTCGCTGTTCCTGTTCCCCCATCCGGTAAGG
Source organism: uncultured Nitrosopumilaceae archaeon (assembly GCA_964348355.1). GTDB lineage: Archaea > Thermoproteota > Nitrososphaeria > Nitrososphaerales > Nitrosopumilaceae > JAWVZS01. The sequence goes on from CAYGCI010000050.1 coordinate 4,836, forward strand.
GAGCTGTCAGACTTTTTGAAGGGATATGACATGCACGTCAACTATGACGCAGCACATGTTGCAGGCCTGATTGCGGGCGGCCGGTTCCAGAACCCCCTGAAGGAGGGGGCAGATACCATGACACTGAGCACCCACAAGACGCTCTTTGGCCCGCAGGGGGGCCTGGTTCTGGGTGGGGAGGAGCACGCCGAGGCGCTCAAGAGGGCGATGTTCCCCGGCCTGACAAGCAACCACCACATCCACCACATGGGCGCAAAGGCGGTGGCCTTTGCCGAGGCGCTTGAGTTCGGCAAAGACTATGCAAGGCAGATCGTCAAAAACGCAAAGGCGCTTGCCGGGGCCCTGAGCGGCTGCGGCTTTAAGGTTCTGGGCGAGGGCAGGGGGTACACCGAGTCCCACCAGGTCGCAGTCAACGTCCTGGATCACTCGGACGGCGGAAGGGTCGAGGCCGACCTGGAAAAGGCCAACATCATAGTCAACAGGCAGCTGATCCCCGGCGACATCAAGGCCGGAAGAAACTACTTCCATCCGGGGGGGATAAGGCTGGGCGTCTCCGAGATCACCAGGCTGGGCATGAAGGAGGCCGAAATGCAGGAGGTTGCCGAATACATCAGACAGGTGGTCATGGAGGGAAAGGATCCGGGCAGGGTTCGATCCAGGGTAAGATCCTTCAGGAAGGACTTTCAAAGGGTGCGTTATTGCTTCGACGGGGGGCTGGGCGCATACGAATACGTCAGGCTGAGATAGTCAGGAATAGTCAGTCAGCAGCAGCTGATCCCCGGCGTTCTTGCCAAAGACCAGGTCTATCTCGTCTGCCAGTGCCCTGATCCTTCCGGTCTGGTACTCCCCCACGTCGTATTTTCGAATCAGCCTTTTTGCGAGTTTCAGGTACTTTTCGACCGAGGCCCGGGTTATGGTCTGGATCAGTTTGTGCCCGCACGCGCAGTCCCGGGTCAGCGGCATCCTCCGATAGCTGCGCCCGCATGCCGTGCACCGGAAGCTCTGCCTGGCGTACGAGCGGAGGTTTCCCATGATGTCAGGCACCAGGTGTGTGGAGATCACGTTGGATACGATCTCTGCCGTGTCGACTGCCTCGATCAGATCGGCGTTTTTGATCTGCATGTCAAACTTGTCAAGCATCGAGCCGAGGGTGGAGTATGCGCTGCGTGACTTGGACGTCGTCAGGCCGGACGTGGAGTGGGTAAAGTGATAGCCGTAGAACTGCTCGGCCGTCTCCAGCCTGTCTTTGATGATCTCCACGGAGTCGATGTTTGACGCCTTTTCCTGCCTGAGGGTGTCCTCGAAGAACCGCCTCGCAAACGACCTTGTCACCTCCAGGTTGTGTGCCTGGGGCTGCGACTCGTGTGGCAGGACAAGCGGCTGTACAAGCAGCGGGGCGTCCATCAGGCCCCCGATCTTGTCTGACAAAAACTGCCTTGAGAAGTTCAGGAGGCTGTCCATCAGCAGCATGATCGAGTCGGCGTCGCCGTCCGCATCGCGCCTTTTTGCCGAATGCCAGTTCGGGGTTCCAAAGCAAACGTGGGTCTCGGTGTATCCGATTATCCTGCCGACGATTCCCACCGAGGTGTGCGGGGCCAGCCCTATGACCAGGTGTCCGATCAGTCCGTCGGTGTCCCTTACGTTGTAAAACGGGCTCCTCCCGTAGAACTTGGTCATCTCCGAATCGATGTACCCGCACGCCTCGACGAGATACCTCCCGCACTCGTACGGTATTATCACGTCCTGCATGCGGATCTCCAGGATCTGCTCCCCGTCGGTCAGGGGCTCCCCGTCGACGTCATGCGTATAGCCCAGCTCCCTGAGTTTCGGGATCGGGGTCCCGATCCACGAGGGCTTGAAGTGGGTCAGGGGCGAGTTTGTGGCGTCGTATCTCACCGTGCCGTCCTTGAATACCGTGAGTCCGTGGCTCTGCCTCATCAGGCCCTTTTCTAGGGGCTCGGCAATCTTGTCCTGGTTGATCATCTCCCTCACCCCCTTGAACGGCTCCTGGGCGCGGATGCCGGTCTTTTCCTGGGCCGCCATCAGCTTGTCCTTGAGGGGAAAGGCGTGGTACGAGTATGCCAGTGTCTTTCGCTTGCATTTTTCACAATAGTCCGAGTCCATGATTTCCCTGCACGCGGAGCACCTGTAGGAGACGGCGGTCTTTTCCCCGCAGCGCTGGCACCGGATCCCGATCGAGGGCGTGTCGCAGTCCTTGCAAAGCCTGTTGGAGATGCTCGTGTAAAAGTCGGTCCCCTGCGATGCCTTGAGCAGGTCGCGGGTCATGCCGCCCCTGTTGCCGACGGGGAACAGCGCGTGGATTGGGGGTTTCATCTGCCGGGGGGCCGCCTTTTCAGGCCTGCCTATTCTTACGCCTATGGCAGTCGAGAACTTGTTCCGGATGGTGATGCCCGAGGCCCTTGAGATGTTCTCGGCAGCCGACAGGCCCGGATCGATGTCAAGCCCGTTTCTAAAAAGCAGGTTGTGGAAGACCCGGGACTCGGTGCCCTCCAGGACCATCTTGCCGTCCCGGTTTTTGTGCGGAACCCCCAGGTTCTCGAGGATTTTTTTGGCAGACTGCGGATACAGGATCCGGGGGCCCTGTACCGTGCCCCCGAGAAGGATCCCGAGATCCCCGTTGGTTATCTTGTCCCAGTAGTACAGATACCGGGGATGCAGTGGGATCTTGTGTTTTAGTGCAAGATCGACTGCCTCATCAAGCTCGGGCGGTCTGCCGAGAAACTGCCTGAGCAACTCGTCGCCGGGGGCGTGTCCCGAGAGCCGGGCCCTGAGATCCTCGATCCAGTACTCCTCAACATAGCCGGTCGGTACGAGCTGTGCGTTGTTTTCCAAAAAGTCCCCAAACGAGATCAGGACGTCGCCCAGGTGGAGAATCCGCTCGATTTGGGGCTTTAGTGATATTCCGTGCCGGACATCCCTTACCTTGACGACATCGCCGCCCCTGAGCCTCACGACGGGGGTGTCAATCGAGTCGACAAAGGCCACCGTGGCGCCCTTTCCGGGCACGTCAATCTTGACCTGCGTGCCCACGGCGATGGTGTGGTCCAAGATTTCGGCGATTACGGGATGGAACCCGATCGAGGCAAACCCGGTGTTGCATGCCCGCCCGTATCGCAGCCTGAATCCCCCCAGCCTGCCGGGCATCGACAGGACGGAGCGGCCGGTGATGACCTCGCGCATTCTCTTGGCGGCGGCGTCCTCCTTGTCCCCCGTCTGGACTGCCCCCTTGAGGTCGTTGAGCCACTCCCATCCGTCAAGGTCGTACAGCTCGATTCTCTTGAGGAGTTTTTTGGCGCGTCCGATCAGGCCGTCGTTTAGGACCCTCAGGGCCCCGCCCCGGACCCTGTCGGTCTTCATTCTAGCCATGCCCTTGTGGTTTACAACCTCGTAGGGATCGGTGTCAACGCCGTCAAGCTCCACGGGGAGGCGTGAAATCACCGTAATGATGTCCTCGTCTAGCACGTGGAATTGGAAGCTTCCGGCCTCCCTTTCATAGACCCGCAGCTCCTCCACAAACCTGCCGGTTTCGTCATCAAACGAGTTGGCCTGATACTCTCCCAAACCTACCGCCTTTCTGACATGATCCGCAATCAGCATGGTTACTGCGGATTCCGTACCGCCTGCAGAGCGCATCGGCCCCGCTATGGAGACGGACAGGTACTCAGTCAAGTCCTTGTTCTTCTTGATTGCAACCTCGCTGATTCCCTGCAGTGGTGCTATGGTGACCCCCTCGGTCACGACGGCAAGACCCACCCGGACTGCGAGATCAAGCCTTTCCTCCAGGGCCGCGTCCTGTGGCAGGTATTTTCCAAGTGCGATCTTCTCGGACATTATGAGCGCGGACAGCTCCTTCCCGTTGGTCTTGAGGAGCTCCCGCAAGGGTTCGGCGATGTCGATGTCGTGCATCTTTGCCACGCGATCGGCCAGATCAAAGGCTATCTTGGGTTCGATCATGCCCGAAGAGTCCACGAGTGTGGACTTGGCGTCGGCTGCCCTCTCAAATATCCTGTACGTGTCCTCTGACAGCCCGGAGTAGTAGCTCCGGTAATAGTCGGGCATCCTTATCCCCTGAATCCTGCTTAGGGCGGCGTTGTCTGACATCTACTTCTTAACGGACCGGATGGTTTTGGCTATTTCGGTCAGCCTCCTGGCGCCTCCGGATTTTTCCAACAGTGTGCCGATGACCAGCGCGTCTGCGCCGGACCGTGCAAGGGACTTGGCGGTTTTGGCGTCACGGATGCCTCCCCCCACGATTATGAATCCCCCAAAGGCCTTCCTTACGGCTCTGACCATTTCCGGCGTGATGCTGGTCTTGGCGCCGGAGCCGGCCTCCAGATAGACAAACCGCATGCCCAGAAACTGGGCGGCCAGTGAATACGCAGCTGCAATCTTCGGCTTTTCAAATGGGATTCCCCTTGCAGAGCCCACAAACCAGGCAGACGTTCCCTCGCCAACCACCAGGTATGCGGTAGGCAGAGGCTCCAGCCCGAACTTGAGGACGCTGGGGGCCCCCAGGGCCTGGGCCTGGGTGATAAAGTATGGGTTTTCAGAGTTCATCAGTGAGCTGAAGAGAATGGCGTCCGCCTCGGGAACGACGCCGGTTACGTTTCCGGGAAACAAAATGATCGGGATCTTGATGGATTTTTTGATGTTTCTTACCACCTCGGACATCTCCATCTGATCTGTGGCAGAGGAGCCCCCTACCAGTATGGCCGATGCCCCCATCCTTTCGACCTCGGCTGCCAGCCTTGAGGACGAGTTGGGGTCTGAAACCTCAGAGTCAATCAACACGAAAAGCAGTGTGTTTTTCTTTTTTAGTTCGGACTGCAGATAGCTCTCTACGGGGTTTTTAGTCATAAATCAGGTTCCGGCCTAGCTCTTTAAAGTTTAATTGGAACGGCAGTATACAGGTTTGTATAGCTATGTCGGAGTCCGGATCTTCCAAATTTAATAATATTTTAAGACAGATTATAGAAAAATCACTATTTACAGAGCGACAAATTGAAATTATTTTAAATCAGAAGAACCTTAACAGATCCGAGTTTTCCATAACAAAGGGGGCGTACTACAGGCAGGTAAGCCAGTCCAGGAGCAA
>CAYGCI010000051.1:0-9854 GCA_964348355.1 uncultured Nitrosopumilaceae archaeon
TGCTCTGCCAGCTCCTTTTCGTCATGCAGCAGCTCCTCTGCCAGCTCCCGGTCTGGCTTTTTTGGCTCGGGTTTTTTGGCGGCCTTGGTGTCTGGCTTTTTTGGCTCGGGTTTTTTGGCCGCCTTCCTGGCAGGTTTCCTGTCTAGCTGCTTTTTTAATACAGCCAGCTCCTTTCTGAGTTGTTCGGCCTCTTCAGCCAGTTCGTCTTTTTTTGCCACCATAAACCACCTAAGTTACGTTTATCACCACGGATGCAGACTCTGTATGTTCTTGGCTTTTGTCCAGTATGTCCAAAACAACCTGGTATCTCCCCGCCTCGGCAACATAGTCAGAGAACTGCTCGCCAACGGGGACAATGGATCTATTTTTGCTAAAACACTGATCAAAGAACGCGCTTTGGGAGACGGCATTGTCTGCCGAGTCATAGACTGTAATGTATACGTCACCACAGTCAAAGCCGGCATCGGAAATCCTTGCTTTGATGTCCAGGGGATCGTTTACCGAATAGCTGGAATCGATGCCCACAAAGTCAATCACGGGGCTGGAGAGTGCGGTGCCCGCAGACCCGGGCATCATGCCCAGCTCGCGTCCGGGCTGTGATACGACGTCATACAGGACGTATGCGGCAATGGGTACTGAGACTATTATTGGTATCAGAAATACAAGGTATGCCACTCCACGCGCCACTTTTTTTTAGTTTGGGTGAACCCATATATCTATTTGTCAGGTTTTGGCAGACTGGCCGGACTTGGCTGTGTCATTGTGACGAATGAGTTAAATCGCAGCCGTCCAACTATCGCTAGATGCGACTTAGGAAATTCAGAGTCAGGGCATACAGGTGTATTCATGACTCTGGAGAGATTAACGTGGGGGACCTTGCGGCGTTTGTAGGCAGAAACGAGAGCGGAAAGACCACCATTTTGCAGGCACTGACGCTGCTAAACAAGGACGAGGGGGTTTCAGACCTGGATCTTTGCGATGAGATGTCCGAAGACCTAAAGCAGGAGATCAGGCTGGCAGAGGGGGAGTTTGACCTAAACGAGAACGAGCGCAGCATAATCATGGACAAGTTCCCCAGGATACCAGAAATCAAGAGCCTGCGCCTGTTCAGGACAAACAAGAGCCAGAAGGTGCAGTACGAGTTTCTGGATACGGAGGTCAGCGAGGAGGAAAACTCTGCGCTAAACTCATGGGAGAACTTTTGCGCCAAGATAGGGGAGTTCCTCGATACGATTCCAAACCACGTAAAGATCCAGCTTGACGCGGGGCTCTTTGAGGGGCCGCCGCCAAAGACCAGGGAGATCTTCGACGGGGCAATGGCAGAGTTTAGCAACAGGTTTCACGTCGTTGCAATGCAGGAGCCCCAGGTGGTCGCAGAGTGGGAAAAAATCTACAGGGACCCCGAAAGCCAGTTTTCCAGCTTGCTCAGCGGCAAGACGGAGCGAAACATGCTAGAGAACTTTATCGAGGACGAGCTGCATCCAAGATTCGTTTATTTTTCAGACTATAAGAAAATTTACGGAAACATAAACCTGAACGAGTTTGCCAGGGAGGCCACGGGGCAGCGGGCAAACGCAATAGAGTTTGTGGAGGAGTTTGACAAGGCAGAGACAGTCAGGAACCTGTTTTACCTGGCCGAGCTAGACGTCACCGAGCTTGAGGCGCTAAACGACAGCCCCTCAAAAATGATAAAGTACCTGCACACCGCAAGCAACAGGCTGACAAGCAGGCTGAATCCCGCATGGAAGGGGGATCCCATCCACGTCGACCTGAGGTATAATCCGGGAAACATAATGAGCGTGGTAATATCTGACGTGCACAGGGACGGGACAGTAACGAACACGGGCCTGCTGAACCGGAGGGCAGAAGGCTTCAAATGGACGTTCTCATTTATCGTAAACTTTGCAGCCGAGACGCAGAGGGCCGAGCTAAAGGAGGCAATCTTGCTGCTAGACGAGCCTGCAAGAAACCTGCACCCCACACAGCAGATGGGAATCTCAGACCTGCTCAGGAACCTAGCAGGTTCAAACCAAGTACTGTATGCAACACACTCACCATTCATGATTTTTGACTATACGCCGGGAAATCTCCTGGTGGTCGAGTTAGACAAAAGAAAGCACCTGAGCAGGATTTTCTATGACTATTGGAACGCAGATGATAAGACACTCACGCCTATCCTGTACGGGCTGTCACGGGGAAACGTGGAGGCGATGACGGACAGGGAGATTGGGACAAACTCAAGGCCTGTAATCATAGTAGAGACGATGTCAGACTCGATGTACCTAAATGCGTTCGACAAGTTCCTTCAGGATCCAAACATTTCCATGAATCCGCTAAACGTCGTTACGGCGCACAGCAAGAACTCTGTTTTGCCGCTGGCGATTTTTTATCAAAAGCACGGATACAGGACGTTTATCTTGCTGGACAACACGGACGAGTCAAAGCAGATTTCTGCACAGCTGGAGGCCAACAAGTTCTCAAAGTCACAGACAATATTTTTTGAGAGGGAGGGAAAGACGTTGGAGTCAATGGAGGACTATATCATGCTTGAGGACTATCTGCACGCAGTTAACCAGACATATGAGATCAAGCTAAGGACGGAGGGATTTTCAAACCTGACTTCCAAGGAGGTTCTTGCAAAAAACAACAAGGGGATCATAGAGAACCTCAAGGAGATCTGGGACGAGCACCACGAAGACGAGTGGGGCAGATTCGATAATGAGGAGATTACCAGGTATATCTGCGAGAAGATTTCACTGGGCCAGGCTGACTTTTTGTCAGACAAGACAAAGGACAGGTTCAGATCGCTGTACAGGATGATTGCAGAGAGAATCAGGCAGCATGAGAACAACGCAGAAGGGGCCGAAGAGCCGAGAAAGGGAAGGGTGAAAAGCTGATCAATGCTTGCGGGGATTGCAGATGAGGGGCGCACAACGAAGAAATATCAGCAAGGAGGGAATCACGGTGGAGTGGGTGTACAGTGAAGGCTAGGAGCACAGCTGTAACGGGGGGACTGCTATTCTCACTGCTGCTGTTTTTCACGGCTGCAGCATCCACCACACACGATGCAGGAGCACAGTCCCCCGGGGTGCAGGTCAGCAGCACGGGATTTGACAGGACGGCGATAATCGAGCTTGAAAACAGGTCGGACCTGGACATAAGCGAGATTAGGATTTGGCTGCCCTCCGGCGTGGGGATAGTATCGTTTAAAAGCGAGGAGGGCTGGACTGGCAAAAAAAACTCGGTAGAGGTCCTGGTGTTCACCACAGGTACGGCACTCAAGCCAGGCGAGGCCGTAAAAATCGGGCTAAAGGCGGACAGGGCCAAGCCAAACATCAACTGGAGGGCGCTAGACGCATCAGGCGTGCAGGTTGGCATCGGGGTGTCCCAGCCCGAGGACCTGGGGGGCCCAGCCGATGACGTCCAAGTCAAAAACAACACGACTCCGGTGCAGACGAGAACGGGCGCGATCCTTGATTCCTCCACATTCAGGCTGATTCCAGACAAGCCAAAGGTCGGGGATACAGTCAGGGTCGTGGGGACAGGCTTTGCCCCAGGCAAGGCGCTGAGCTTCTACATAGACGGTGGGGAGGCTGCCGCACTTGAGACAAATGATCAGGGGGGCTTTGTGCTGACCAGCCAGATTCCAGAAACGCTGAGCCCCTCCAGGGTGGATTTTGCAGTGAGGGACTCTGACGGAAAAGAAAGGACGGTAAGCCTGCGCGTGGGGGAAAAAGACAACAGGGGTGAGATCACAGAAAGCATCCCGCTGACTGTAGGCGGACTGTCGGAGCTGATACACAGGGGAGATATCTTTAGGATTTCGGGCAGGGCGGATCCCGGAGGCACGGTAGCTGCACAGATACTCGGGCCCGAGGGGGGCACCGTCACATCAGAGCCGCGATCCGTAGATGCCAGCGGCAGATGGGTGTTTGAGACCCTGATTCAGCAGGATGCGGTCTTTGGAGAATACAGGGTCATAATCACAGACGGCATAAGTACCATCGAGAGGACGTGGAGGGTAGAGTCCTCAAAGACCATCGAGATCGAGCCCGTAACGCTAAAGTTCGAACCGGGAGATGCAATGGTCTTCAACGGCACTGCAAAGCCCAACCAGCCAATAGAGTTCGTCTTGGAAAACCCGCAGGGCGCCGAGGTGGCCGCCGACACAAAGAATACGGATGACGTCGGGTTTGTAGAGTTTTCATACCAGACAGAGCAGTCCTCGCCGGAGGGAACCTATGTCCTGACGGCAAAGCAGGGGGACAGTACGGAGACCATAGTTACGGGGCTGGGCGAGCTGCCAAAGGAGAACATATTTGTAAAGCTGGACAAGACGAACTATAAAAAATCAGAAGACGCCATCGTGATCATTGACGGGCCGTCCTCTGCGGTGCTGTCACTGATAGTAGTCGATCCGTCAGACGTACCGAGGTTTACAGACAACAGGGTCATCCTGCAGCCGGATGGAAAGCTAGAGTACGTGCTGGATCTAGACGAGTACAAGTCAGGGGAGTACACGCTCATACTCAAGAGGGCCAACTCCAAGACCTCGGAGGTGTTCACGGTAGGGCTAGAGTACGGCACGACTGAAATCCGCCTGACTACGACAAAGGACGTCTACGAGACCGGTGATTCGATCCTGATTTTGGGCGAGGCAAAATCAAACGTGCTGATCCTGCTGGAGCTGATTGATCCCGACGGAAACGTGGTAAAAGAAAAGGAGACATTCACCAAAAAGGACGGCAGGCTGACCGAGGACTCGTTCAGGATACCGTCGGATGCAAAGGCCGGAGTATGGAAGGTAAAGGCGTCAAGCGGGCCCATCTTCGAAACGACGGATCTGGAGGTGGTGGCAACGATCCAGGAGGGGATGCTGATTACAATCGACGGCATGGATAACTTCCCCGAACCAATCGGGGACGTGGTCAAGTTCCATGTTTTCGGCGCACGGAACAACGTGGAAATCACAGTGTACGACGAGGCCGGAGGCGTCATAGGTAAAAAGCTAAGAGTTGTCGCAAGCGATGAAGGCGAAATCCCCCATTTCTGGGAGATTCCCGAAGCACTGCTGCCTGGGACATACAACATGACTGCAGTGGATGCGTTTGACTCGGCCAGCGTACTGTTCGCAATAGAATGATCAACACAGTTTTTATTATTCTAAAAAGCACGCCTGTACATGAATCTAGAGGATCACATTGCAGAGTACAGGGATTTTCCAAAAAAGGATGTTTTGTTCAGGGACTTTAGCCCAGCACTGAGGGAGCCGTCGGCAATGTCCTACATTGCAGACGAGTTTGAAAGGCACTTTCACAAGAGGGACGTTGACGTTCTTGCCGGGATAGAGTCAAGGGGGTTCATCCTGGCAAGCATCCTGGCATCACGCTACAACAAGGGGATGGTGATGATCAGAAAGGCGGGAAAGCTGCCCGGAAGGACCGTAAAGGCGTCATACACGATAGAGTACGGCAGGGATACGATCGAGATGCAAAAGGACATCCTCAAAAAGGGGGAAAGGGTCTTGATCTGTGACGACCTGCTTGCCACGGGCGGGACGGCAAAGGCGTCTGCAAAGCTGGTTGAAAAAATCGGGGGCAGGGTCGCAGGGTTTGCATTCATCATAGAGCTGACGGAGCTGAACGGAATCAGGCACCTTAGCGAGTACAACTGCAGGTCACTGGCGAAGTATTGATGGAGCAGGGGGCAGAAATCGGGATTTTTGGCGGCACCGGAATCTATGACTCGGGCCTGCTGAAAAACAGCGAGGAGGTGGACGTCGACACTCCATACGGAAGGCCCTCAGATACGGTGACCGTAGGAGAGTTTAGGGGAAGGCGGATCGCATTCCTGCCAAGGCACGGGAAAAGGCACACCATACCCCCGCACATGATAAACTTCAGGGCAAACATCTGGGCGTTCAAGGAGCTGGGGGTGAAGAGAATAATCGCGCCGTCTGCAGTCGGAAGCCTGAAAAAGGAGCTAGAGCCCGCGCACTTTGCGCTGCCTGACCAGTTCATCGACTTTACAAAGTCAAGGAAGGGCTCGTTTTCCGAGGAGGGCAGGGTGATACACATCTCGGTGGCAGATCCGTTCTGCCCGGAGCTGCAGAAATGTGTCCTAGATGCGGCCGATGGGCAGCAGATTACAATGCACAGGGACTGCACGTATGTATGCATAGAGGGTCCGAGGTTTTCCACAAGGGCCGAGTCAGAGTTCTACAGGACGCTAGGCGCAGACGTCATCGGAATGACGCTGGTTCCAGAGTGCCAGCTGGCAAGGGAGGCACAGATGTGCTACGTCTCGGTTTCAACGGTTACAGACTATGACGTGTGGGCAGAAAAGCCCGTCACGGCAAGGGAGGTCCTAGAGACGCTGTCAGGTAACGTAGAGCGGATAAAAGAGCTGCTCACCGTACTGGTAGACAGGATCCCAGAGGACAGAGGATGCGCCTGCGAGAGGGCGCTGTCAGAGGCAGAGTTCTAGTCATCTACAAATGACTCGCGCCTGAGCCCATCGGGAACGGTCATGTCCCCCCGGAGCAGCCTGCCCTGGATTTCAAGTATGACCTCCTCCGGATCATATCCGAGCCTTTTCAGATCCTGCTCGGTCGCCCTTGAGAGCTTGGCCCCGACGTTTTGCCCCCCTATCCTCCCAAAGGCGATGGCGGTGAACCTGAACTCGTGCTCGTCTAGGGCAAACCTTCCGGTAATCTTTGCAGCCATCTGGCTGCCGTGGATGCCGCTGACGTGAACCTGCATGTCAAGCGCCATGGCTATATTTCCACTGCCGTATTGACATGGTCGTCAACGAGGAAGCTCCAGTGGTGGTCATCGTCGACTGCATAATCTTTAATGTCTAGCGGGACCACCTGCTCGTCCAGGCACTCGTGCCTGAGCTGGCCGCTCTCCCCGAGCCTGACCAGCCTCCACCTGTACTGCCCCCTTTGCAGCCTGCAAACGCAGACGGCCCACTTTTCGTCGGGCCCGATCCTCGGCATGCCTACCGAGTCTGCCAGTGCCTCGATTCCGAGCTGCTTTTCCTCGCAGAACCTCTTCTTGCAGGCCGCACAGCGCCACACGTCAACGGAGCCGATGGTTCTCTCGCCGATGTTTATGTTGATCACGCCAAAATAGACGGGCTGGTGCCTGCATGACTCGGTATCGACGGCCAACATTCACCAGCAACAGCCGGTTCTATTTAGTCCTTGCATCATCATAGTGGCGCTCCAGCATCGCGCCTATGCCGTCCACGGTTTTGTTTCTGCCAAACTCGATGTTTCTCCGCTCGCACATCCTCCTGTACATGTTGACTGCCGTAAAGCGCGGATGCATCGCCTCAAACCCGGCAGGGGACATGTCGATGAGGCCGCCCAGCCCCACCAGGCTCCGACATGCCCTCGATGCAAGGCCCGGGGCGACGCCAAGCCTGGAGGCCACGTCGTCTGCGGCCATTTTGCCCTCCAGCGTGATCAGGAGGAATATCTTGGCCTCAAGGGGCTCAAGGCCAATCTCGCCGACGAGGCTTTTTTCGATATCGGAGGTATCCAATGTGTTTTGGGGGTTGATCTCTGCTATTAAACGTCGGGGTTCGCACCAGGCCTTTTTGTGAGGAATCTTTTGGAGATCTTCAGTGAAAAGCCCATGGCTATAAAGTGGACGACTGCCCCGACGATGGCCGCCTGGATCAGGTCGTCAAGAATGGCCCAGGACGCAAGGAAGGCAGCCAGGGAGGGAACCGTAATTATCGATGCCATGACGGTGCCGCGGATCACAAGATCGCCCGTCGTCAGCGGGCCGGGGTTTTTTTTGCCAGGCATCACCGCAGATGGAGGGGGCGGTAATAAAAACCAGCCAAGCATCCTGTAATATTCGGATATGGCATGCCGCAGCTTGCCGACCTTTCCGTACGCTATCCCCCTGAAAACGACAGGCCTGCCCAGGTTCCAGCATTCTTCCACGACATTGAGGTACGGCGATCCCTTTGGGAGCATTATCAGCCTGACGTCGGGATGGCCCGCCAGATATTCTGCGACGGCAGCAGATCTGTGCACGCTCCACCTGTCGCAAAAGACTGCAACCTTGCCAAACTTGGCGCGCAGCGCCTCCAGACATTGTATGAACTGCACCGACGTAAACGATCCCGTAAACGTCCTGAACAGCTTCCTGCCGTCTTCTGCGATGCCTCCAAACACGGCCACCTTGGTGCGGTCCCCCGAATACGAGGCCGCGCCTCTGGTGCCGGCCGGACCTCCATGCGTATCTGTCGGAGTCCTGCACGAAGAACGCCTCGTCAGATTACACCAGCGTAAAGCCGTCTTTCAGGCACGGAATACACACGTCTTCAAGATGCCGCCGCCACGAGCATGCCGGACTCGGGGCGGCATGGCTGGCATGTACGTTTTGCACCTTGCGGCGCGACGGGCCGTGCCGGCGCATCAGTCCTCGGACATGTCCTGTGCCGTATCCTGTCCCGGTAGCACTCATGTCCTCGCGCACCGTCGTGACCTCGGCACTGTTGTATTCAATGGACAAGTCCGTTGTGGCGGCAATCCTTTTTCCGTCCGCCTCTGGCCTGCATCCGGAGCGGGGAGGATCCCGGAGGCCGTCCATGCCGTCCTCCGAGAACCTCGCCGGCCAGTTGCACACGGAATTCCCGCTGCACCGGATCTTTGTGGTCTCGGGCACGCCTATGTCACCCTCTGGCACAGACATCAACGCCATGATCTTTTTGCAGACTTGCATCCTTTTTTTGCGCATGGCCCCTGACAGGCCGCCTGCTTCTTTTGCCATGCCCGCTATGCCGGTTGCGCGATCATTGTACTCTTCGAATGAACCCTGTTTTGACTCAAAGACTTCTGCTCGTTGCTATATATGCCTTAAAAACAAATTCCTTACAGTTGCACTTTCACTGATTGCATCATAATTGGCAATGGCCAGAATCGCTGCTGCTACGGCCTGAAGGCAGGATGCAGCATGACAGCCCAAGACGGGGTGCGCAGTTTTTAATTTCGGATCACCACTCGGGAGAGGAGATCCATCGCAAGCTGCACGAGTTCGAGGAGATCATGATGAGAAAGAGTGATCCCATCAACCTGTTCATGCAGTGATACAATCACCACGACAGGCCGGTATAAAGATAAAATTTTTGCAGGGCCTATTGGACTAGTTCGGGATAAAGCGACATTGCGCCCTTTGCAGCGATTTGACCCATCTCAGACAAGTAATATTTTTTTCCTTTCTTGATTACGTGCTCTGCTGCAACCAACTCGTCTAACAGCTTGTTTGAATTCATTTGTATTGCAGATGAATTTTTGGTTGCGTTGTTTTGTAACAGGTACACAAGCAGTTCCTCGCTTCTGCCAGGTGCTGGATAGTATGATGTACGAATAAGCATTTTTTGTATTGGAGTTGGCATCGATGTTATTCCACTTTTTGACTTCATTTGTATGTGGACTACGTGGTTCTGGTGGATTATATTGATCTTTTTTGATTCCAGCTGTTCCTGGCATGCCTCTATTAGCTTGAATGCCTTTTGAACGGTTCTAAAATTCAATTCCGTTTCTCTGCTTATCCTATTTAGCGTGTATGACTCTCCATTTTGGAGTGTCTTCATAATTTGCAAGGTGGCACTGGCAAGGTCGGTTCTGGGCATATTGTATAATTGTACAGTATGCTTATATAATAATTATTGTATAATTGTACAGTATGCATGACTATGAGATCGCAGTAATTTTACATGCATACAGCAAGGGAATAATTGGAATGCCAAAATATGTTGCCGTTGAAAAGTTTGCAAGGATGATAAACTGGCAAAAGATCTCATCTGCATACAGGGTAAAAAAAGGATTCAAG
>CAYGCI010000052.1:0-9741 GCA_964348355.1 uncultured Nitrosopumilaceae archaeon
GACTTTAAGTTTGTCAGGGTGCTCAAGGAGATACTGGAGGAGGAGCATCTGATCAAGGATGCATACGTTGAGGAGCTAAAGCACTCGATTGCCAAGATCGCAAAGGCAATCGATGCGGCGGTATCCATCGCGCCTGCGCTCAAAAGATATCTTGATGACAGTCATTCGCTTCAGCTGCGGCAGGCAAAGCCGGCGCCCGGTACGCTGCTGGCCGGAAGCATCCTGTCATCTGCCGTCTTTGTAGGCTCTGCACTGCTTTACCCCTCCAACGAGCTGGCAGGAATCGCGGGAATGGCAGGCTCGATCGCAGTCATGGCAGTCTCTGCCGCATTTAGGGGCCGGTAGCCGCCGGATCCCGTGCGTAGCCGCCGGGATCAAGGCATTCCGGCAACACATGGGCCGGAGCCGGCAGCACTACATAGCGTGTGTTGGGGCGGGCATGGGACGCGTACGGCATGGTTGCGGATACATCGGACTGCCAAGAACCGCGGTACCGTTCGGCGCCGCAGTGCGCCACGTCCGGCGATATCAGAACCCGTCCCTGAGCTTCTTTTGCCGCTCGTCCCACAGCAGCCTAAAGTTGGCAAGCCCGGTCACCACCTGGAACTCCCGGTCGAACTCCTCGGCCGTCCCGTCGTACGGGTCAGCTATCACCATGTACTCCTTTATCCTGTCCGTCGATCCCTTGGCCGCGGCCCCGCCGTCGTCCCCGGATGAGGACAGCACCTGGATCTCGGGCCTCAGCCGCCGTTTCACCTCCTCCGTCCTTCTTTGATCCTGCTCGAACCTCCTCCTGCGCTGCCTGATCTCCTTCTTGCGCCTCCTCTTCTCCCTCTTGGACTGCTCACTCTCCCTTCTGAGCCTCCGTATCAGCGCGGCATTGGACTCTGCCATGTCGCTGCTAGGACGGATCCCGAATCTAAACCAATCACCCCAAGACAGCTGGCGGCCTTGATCAAATATGTTGGACATTGCGCGGCGCCGGCCACACCCACCTTCTCTGTCGACGGGTTCGGAGGGCAGGATTGCTGGCTTTTTACGCACGGGGCCTATTCTATTGGGATGTCCTTGCCGGGTTTTGCAAAGGGGATGACGACCGTCAGGACGCCGTCTTCAAACCTTGCTGACTCTACTGATTCCTCCCCCTCCCTGATGCTTACGGGAAGCCTGATTCTCTTGTCGATTATGCCGGGCCTCTGATTGCAGACCAGATCGCCTTTTTCCTCCCTTTCCGGCTTTTCTGCGTTTATGCAGAGAACATTCGCATCAAGGCGCAGCTCTACGTCCTTTTTATCAAAGCCCGGCAGATCAATCGTGACTGTAATCCTGCCTTCCTGCACACGCATGTCCACGGGGGGCAAGACAAACTCGTAGAACTCCCTTGACTTGCTGCCGATCTCCCTTACCACATCGCCTGCCATTGACTTGAGTCCCAACCTGTGAAACGTCGATCACTTTTGGTTATAAGTCTTCAAGCATGCCAAGTACGAGGGCGCGTCCCCCAAGGTAGATGGCATTAGATGGCGTGTATGGAGGCATGTGCCGTGGTACCGCGCGGTTATGAACCAGTCGGACTGTCAGAAAGTACGTGGTCACGTCCCCCTGCTAGCTAGGCACAAAAATCACAATCATGCATGCTAATTCGTGCCTGACTGATGGGGGCAGGTGACCTCATACGTCAGAAACTATGACATCGTCCGGCATCATGTGGCGCCGGTGCGTTCCGTGTCGTGGTATCAGAACCCATGCATGATCTTCTTGTTCCGCTTGTCCCACGGCAGCCCAAAGCTGGCAAGCCCGGCGACCACCCGGAACTCCCGGCCAAACTTCCCGGCTGTCCATTTGTACGGATCACGCATCCGCATGTACTGCCTGATGCGCCCTATGGCGTGCCCGACTGTCACCCCCATGCTGCCCATCCACTTGTTTTGCGCGCGCTGTTTCTTTGCAAGCCTGCCCCTTTGGCCTTTTGCGGGGCTGGGTTCTCGCGCATCATGCGGAGGTCGTACGTGCTTCCGGGCGCCGATTTGCTCGCGTGCATCGCCGGTTCGTCCCCACTGCCCATCACCTGGGCATTGCGCGCAAGGCTATTCTTCTTGCTCTAGCATGCCCCCCTTCCCTGGCTCCTCTGGGGGGCACTGTACCTCCACACTTATCTCGCTGACTATTAGCGCCAGATCGGGAATCATCTTTTTAACCTCCTCGATCGTGCGGGCGTTTCGTATCCTCTCTGTCATCCTGCCTGCTGTGGGCAGTATCTCGATGAGTATGGCATCGGAAAACCTGATGTACCTGTCCACGGTTTTCTGGTCTATGCCAAAAAATGCGGCCAGCTGCTCCCGTGTCGGGCCCCTGCGCTTGCGCATCAGCGACAGCAGGACGACATGGCGGTACGGCAGCCTGCACCGGTTGCCGGGCACTTCGTCTCCGTCCTCTGAGAACAGGGGGCGATCGGGATGCTTTCGGGCCTGCCTTATGAACCGGTCGGATATAAAGTCAAACTGGTCGCGGTTCATGGATGTCGTGACACGCAGCAGCTTGCCGTTGATTATGTTCTCGAGCATCTCACTCCTGGGCATGAACGCGGCGTTGTCTGCGGAGCGCCCGTCATCGCCGCCTGGTGCGGGCCACGCCTTGCGCTCATGGGCCGGCTGCCGGCTCGTCTGCACCATCTCCTCCTGATCCTGTCCGTGCCCCTCCTCGTACCGCCTGCATTCATCGTCCAGCCGTCGTATTCTTTGGGCTCTGGACTCTACCATGTTGCTACTAGGACAGATCCCGAATCTAAACCAATCGCCTCAAGGCAGCTGCAATTTTGATCAAATATGTTGGACAATGCGCGGCGCCGTGCGATGCCGCCCGCCGGGATAGGTGACCACGTACGATTTAACGTAAATTTGTTCATGCATGATCAGTCTTCCCAGAAGTACCACGTCAAACCATCCCGGGCTCGAAGCAATCCAAGCGAGGCTGCCCGCAGATCCGGCGCGTCACCGCCTGCACCACCACGAGCCGGATGCGTCTGGCGGGGCTGGCAGGCCGCACCAGAGCCGACATACATGCATTTTTAATCAGTAGCCCTGCAATTCTGGTATCTTGATCGTAGCTATCGAGGGGGGGGATCAGGCGGGAAAAAAGACACAGGCTGCCATGCTTGAAAAGGCGCTGAGGAAAAACAAGGTCAGGACCAGGACATTCAGCTTTCCGGACTATTCCACCCCCGTTGGAAGGGAGATCCGCGGGTATCTGTCGGGAAGGCGCAGGTTTCCGCCGCAGGTCATACACTGCCTTCTGGCGGCCAACAGGTGGGAGAGGATGCATGACATACAAAGGGCCCACGAAAGAAACTCCGTCCTGATCATGAACAGGTACTACCAGTCCAACATCGCATACGGGCTGGCAAACGGAATGAAGGCTGCCTGGCTTGAGAACCTGGACAGGGGGATGCCAAAGGCCGACCTTGTGATCCTGCTCGATGTCACGCCGGCCGAGTCGTTTGACCGCAAGAAATCAAACCGTGACAGGTTTGAAAAAGACAAAGAGTTCCTCAGAAGGGTGGCCTCCGCCTACAGAAGGGTCGCAAAAAAGCAGCACTGGAGGATTGTTGACGCCTCAAGGACGAGGGAGGAGGTCCACCGGGACATCCTGCGGATATTTGGCAAGAGGGCTGGATTATGAAAAAGGCCCACCTGGATATCATCGATCCCATCCACAGCTTTGTCCGCATTCATGACTCTGAGCTGGACATCATCGACAGTCCGATCTTCCAGCGGTTGAGGAGAATCAAGCAGCTCTCGGGCGCCCACCTCACCTATCCGGGCGCACAGCACACGCGGTTTGAGCACTCCCTGGGGGTTCTGCACATTGCGGGGCTGGCAGGCGGCGCACTGCGGGAAAAGGGCATAATAAGAAAAGACGACGTTGCCGCGCTTCGCATGGCAGGACTGCTTCACGACATCGGCCACGGGCCGTTCTCACACCTGTTCGAGGAGGTGGTGCAGGACAACTCCCAGATCTCGCACGAGGACATGGGAAAGAGCATCATCCAAAAAACCGAGATCGGCGACATACTGTCAAAGTCAGGACTTGACAAAAACCTCATCACGGGGCTTGCCTTTGGCGAATCCAGGCACCAGTTCATGAACGAGGTAATCTCCGGGGCCCTCAGTGCCGACATGATGGACTACCTGCTGCGGGACGGGTACTATACGGGCGCCGAGCATGCAAAAATCGATCACATCCGCATGATTCGATCCCTGGGCGTATACGGGAGGAAGCTGGCACTTGACAAGTCAGCACTGTACTCCTTTGAGTCAATGATGTACTCCAGGTACCAGATGTTCAAGGCGGTATACTTTCACAAGTCCGTCCGCTCCGTCGAGGTGATGCTGCTTGAGGCGATGCGGCTCGCATACGACAGGATCGGCCTTGACTCGATGACCCTGGACGGCTATATCCGGCTTACAGACGACGTTCTGATATCGGACCTCCTGTCCATGGCACCGGGCGATCCGCAGCTGAGGCGCGCAGGGCAGCTGGCACGGGGCTACCAGAACCGCGACCTGCTAAAGTGCGTATACGAGCGGATCTTTACAAAAAAGCCGGATATCTCAAAGAAGAGGCTTGAGGCGATCAGGGCCAGGATCTCAAAAAAGTCCGGGGTTCCCGAAAGCGACGTCTTTGTGGACAGCTCAGTCACCCCCTCCATCCCCCTCACGCCCTCAAAAAAGGAGTCAAAGTCAATAATTCTCATCTCCCCAACAAACGCCGGCCTCCGTGCACGGGAGATCCCGATCTCCAAGATCCCGCTGGTCTCCACCCTGTCCGGATTCATGAACATCATGAGGATATACACGTCTGGAAGAAACAGAAAAAAAGTTGAAATGGCGGCCCGTCTAATCCTAGGCGGTAGGGTGCAGTGAAGAGGAGGGTAGTAATCAAGATTTCCGGCAGGGTCTTTGGCATGGACAACGTAAAGGCCCTCAAGGACTATGCGGGATTCTTTGTAAAGATCAGCAGGTACTGCCAGCCCGTGGTCGTGGCCGGAGGGGGGACCATATCGCGGCACTACATATCGCACGCACGATCCTCGGGCGCGGACGAGTCCACCCTGGACGAGCTGGGCATCGAGATCTCAAGGCTCAACGCAAAGCTGCTCATCTATGCCCTCAAGGGCAGGGCGTACCCACATCCGCCCACCACCCTCCAGGAGACAAAGCTTGCCGTGGACGGCGGGCTGATTGTAGTGGCGGGGGGGCTCCACCCCGGACAGAGCACGAACGGGACGGCCGCCCTGATCGCCGAAAAAATCAACGCAGAGCAGTTCCTCAATGCCACCGATGTGGACGGCGTATATGACAAGGATCCCAACAGGTACAAGACCGCCAAGAGGTTCAAGCGGATTGAGCTAAAGTCCCTGCGGAGCATGCTGGTCCACGAGGACTCTGTTGCCGGGGGCTATGACCTGATGGATATCGTGGCACTCAAAATCATCGAGCGCTCCAGGATCAGGACTAGGATCCTAAAGGCCGATCTGAAATCGCTCGAAAAGGCAGTACGCGGAACCTCGGCTGTCGGAACCGAGATCATCCTATAGTGCTCTGAATGGCCGGATAGCTCTCGGTCCAGATCTCGATCCGCCGGCCCGGGTACTCTTTGATGCCCGACTCGAGCAGCTTCCTGTGGATGCGCAGCGACTCGTCCCTTTCCAGGGGCTTTGTCTGCGCCTTTGTAAAGCCGTCCTCGTCGACAACGAGCGCTATGAATCCGTCCCTGTTCTGTATGACTGCCGCAAAGTCCTCCTCCCCGACGGGCATGAACTTGCCGTCCATCTTCTTCGTAGTCAGGGTGAGCATTGCAAACCCCGCAACCTTGAACAGCCTTGCCTGCGACCGGCCTGCCCGCCTCTTGCCCGCCTGCACCGCCTGAAAATACTGCACGGGTCACCTCCGACTCGTCACTATAATTAACTATCTTAAACACTTAAGATGATGAGGGCCCAATCCCAATTGTTGAATCCGAGGATCTTCGTTGGGGCCGCGGTGGTCATAGTGGCCGTGATCATCGGCGCCATTGCGTTTTCGGGCCAGAGCATAATCGACGACACCTCCGATCGCGGCCTGCTTGCATCGCCGGAAAACCCCCCGCCGTCGATCCTCCCGCTGGTCACCACCCTGGAAAGACTGGAGGTGGCCCAGATTGATGACGATGCGGCCTATATCGACATCGGGTTCAAGGTGTCAAACCCCAACCAGCGCTCCGTAATCCTGCAGTTTGTAAAGTACCAGGTATACGAGGGCGATCTGCGGATCCACGCCGGACAGATCGGCGACAGGTTCCAGGGGTTTGTCGAGGGATCCAACTTTTACACCGTCCTTTCGGGCTCGCATACCGTACTGTCTGAGACCATAGCAATCCCAAACACGGGAAGCTCGCCTGAGCTCTGGGAGGCCCTGTCCGGCGGTGACGCCGACTGGAGGGTGACGGGGGAGGGATACTTTAACCTGAGCTCGATGACCGCCGGCGCCGAGCAGAACTTTACCTTTGAGCTGGAGCCGTGACCGACCGTATCATAAAATCTGAAAATTGTGATTATTTGTTTTTAGGAGAGAAAATTTAACAAAATTATATATTATCTGGGTGCCCCCATCTTCACAATGGCAGAAGCATCAATGGCCGCATTTGGCTCAGCAATCGGCGTATCAATTGCACTAGCAGTAGTCTGCTTTGCACTGCGGGGCAAGGGACACCCGGAACCATTAGATTAAGGAGATTATATCCTTCACAATCTTTTTCTATTCTTCCTTAGGATTCATGCCGATCATTTCCTTGAGGTTGAACGACTTGCCGACCTTTTCCTTCATAAAGCACCTCTCGTAGTACTGGCACCTTTCGCACTCGGTCGCCGGTTCCAGTATTGGCACCTTTTTTTGCTCGAGGAGGTCGTTTAGCACCCTGACGCGCCTTATGGTCTCCTCGAACACCTTGTTGTTACGCGTGACTGAGAACGAGGCCTCCCGCCTGTCCCCTGATATGTAGACTATGACCCCGTCAAACTTGTTGTAAATCCACAGGCATGCGTTTAGGAACAGAACGTCCCCCGCCTTTGGATCCTCCGGCAGGGCATCGGCGGATCTGAAGAGTACGATTGCGTCATCGACGATCATGTCCGCCCTCCCCCTGAGCCTTATGCCGTCGACCTCAAAGTCCTTCGGCTCGCTGCCATAGCCGTATTTTTGCAGCAGCCCGCTTAGCAGCTCGTTAAAGCCCCCGCGCTTGACGTCCATGGGATCCGTCCTGTCATAGTAGGAGCGTCTCAGGCACCTGACCACCTCGTGCAGGTGTATGGTCTTGACGTCACCAGCGTCTATCTTGACGTCCAACTCCCTCCCTATCGAGTCCACTGCCGCCGTAATGACCGTCCTAAAGTCCCTGTCTCCCATCATGGCAGATCTACCTGCTTGCGGGTTCCTTATAGGTTAGCTCATCACCCGGGTCAGGAACCTTGAGATTCTTCCCGCAAAGGCCAGCGTGGCAAAGTGGACGCCAAACCCCAGAACCGCCCCCGCGACCAGGCTTCCGGTTCCGAAATAAATCCCCAGGAGGATTCCCAGCGGCGGCAGTGCGAAGATCATGCCCATGAAGGTGCTGACCCATATGGTATTGATCATGGTCTCTGCAGGGATGTCGTTTTTCCTGCCCGGGAGTCTTATCATGGGCCCGGCTATTCTTCCCTGACGATCAGCCTTGACATGACAGTCTCCGTCTGAATCCCCTGCTCTACTGCAAACGCGATTGCGGCCAGGTTCCTGACCTCGTAGGCGTTGAGTTTTGTAATCGCAACGATTGTTGCAAAGCTGAACATCTTTGAAAACGACCTGTTTGCGGCCCGGTAGATCCTCATCTCAAAGGCCCTCTCAAACTCTGCCAGCGCATCCAGCTCGTTTTCTGTCTGCGGGATGATCTCCCTGTAGCGGGTGGATGCAAGCTCGTTGAACGCGTCCCTGACAGACGCCGCCCCCGTCATTCTGGACAGCAGCTCCCTCGGTGCCGTCGGGGTGGTCGCAACGATCAGGTCCTGAATCTGCTGCTCGTCTAGCCCCCAGAACTTTCCCCTTATGGTGCTTAAAATGTTGTAAAAGTCAATGTCCATTCCGACCAGCTTTATGACATCCCTGTCCTTGCTGCCCCGTATTGCGCGGCCCAGGTGTCCGTACAGGATCTTGTCAAAGTACGTGTCAAAGATCTGCAGGTTGTCCTTTTCGCTGTACAGCGCGACTGCCTTTGCTATGTCCTCGCCCATCGAAACCGAGTTCAGGCTGGCAACCGTCTCCTCCAGGTCCTTTGAGACGAGCGCCTTTATGATGACGTCCCTCTGCTTGATCAGCTCCTCTGCATGGAGGTTGAGGTGGGCCTCGATCTCCTCCTGCGCCTTTCCGAGAACCTTGCCCTTTAGAATCAGCTTGAGGTTTGAGGTGATGTGCTTGAGATAGTATGCATCCAGGATTGCAGAATCCCCCGCCGTCCTGGCAATGCCGTACTGGACGTCTGCCAGGTGGCTCCTCAGGGCGTTTTCAATCTGCTGTGAGGAGTACGGCTTTGCCAGCTTTGCGACCGCGTCCGAATAAACGGTGTTCTTGATCCTGGTGATCAGCTCCTCCAGATCCCTGGACTCCGCCAGGGTCCGAAGATCTCCCCTGGCCAGCAGCTTTCCGCGCTGGCTGTATGACTTTACGGAGGCATAGACGTTTTTGCCCATCTGTCCAGCCTCGGGCGGTAACGGATTTTAATGTTTGTCGGGCCCCTAGGTCGTAGAGTCCAAAAAGTCCGAGAATGCCCGCCCGCCGGCCCTGTCCATCTTTGAGACCCCCTCCAGCAGTTCCTTGTATGCCGCCAGGACATCCCTCTGGGTCTGCCTTATCTTGTCCGAGGAAAACGGGGTCAGGCTCTTGATCGTTGAGTTGCAGTACCCCCTCACATAGTTCTCAAATATTGAAAAGACGAACCTTGGTGAGAACCTGCTCAGCTCCGCCAGGGCCCTGATCCGCGCATCGTCTTTGTTGCTGCTGAGGAACTGCCCGAGTATGGCGTCCCTTCTGCCCGAGTCAAACGACAGCGCCACGATCCGGCCCTTCTCCGTCAGTCCATAGTACGGGACGCCCTTCTCCTGCAGTGCCCTGGGCCCCCGCTTTAGCGGCAGCCTGCCCTCCTCCCTGACCAGCTCCAGCGGAATCAGGATCTCGTCAAAATCCCTGAAGATTCCCGAATAGATGTTCTTCCAGGGAATCCTGTTCCTTTTTGCAATGGTCTGCGCAATTGCGGTTCTGGTATTCTCCGTAGGACTGCTGTTTGATGCCAGGATCGAAATGATGGATCTCTGCCTCACGGCCTCTCCTGTCAGCTGGCTAGTCTTTGTCTTGAAGGTATCGAAGATCGACAGCCGCGCAGTCTTGCCAGACCTGGCCATGACATATCACCGGTATACTGGCAGGCGGTCTGCCGGCCGGCAGTCCCCGCCGGGGTCCGCCGCCTGCATGGTCCGGCCCCCCTGCCTTTTCCCATACCTCGTGGTTTCGTGCCCCAACAAGTAACATAATTTCCTCAATTTCTGATACTATCTTAATCTACTAAAATATAACAATTTACATTTTTTGTGATTCTAAAATCTTTATGCTTATATAATTTCGAAAATTGGATTGATCAATGAATTCTAGGAACCACAAGTATGCTCTATTACTTGTG
>CAYGCI010000053.1:0-9673 GCA_964348355.1 uncultured Nitrosopumilaceae archaeon
TATGAACAACGCCTGCTGCACTGTGCTTGTGCTCTTCTAGGACGGTACGCACGACATTGTCGGGAACCGGGGCGCTCCTTTTTCTTCCCGGCCTGAGCGGCACGTGGTGCGTGCCGCCTGTCTTCCTGAACCGGGCGTACATCCGCTGGACGTGTCTTTTTGTGACGCCTATCTCGGTGGCCACCTCCGAGGGCCTTCGTCCCCTGGCACACTGCGTCACTGCATATCTGATCTGCTTTGCCTTGAGCCTTGCAACCATCGGTTTTCTTGATCGGTAAAGCCTAAAGTAATCCTTTGCAATCCTCTTCAAATTAGTGCGGCCTAATTTTCGTACAATAGATTGGTGGCCGTGAATACTATAATCTTTAATATGCGTACATGTACGCGTGTTTGCAATGACTTGTAAAAACACAGTCCTGGCTAGTGTGCCGCCCCTCACAACAATATCTACTGCATGGCTCAGATAATCCGCTTTGTCCCCAAAAAAACTAAAAATAATTTGCTGTGCGCTGATAGCCTACGGAGTCGTGTCCATAATCTCACTGGTGGCATCCTTCCACCATCATTGGTAGCCAATGCAGAACCAGGACACGCTTGGATATGCAGTATCCTTAGGCTATTCACTTGCTTTTACCCTGGCACCTCTCATTGCTGGATTGCTCCTGCTGAACAAATACAGGCGATCGCTAAAAAAGCAGGAATCACCAGGTCGTGCGTGACATGCGCTGTGCCGGATGTCCGAGGGGTGGCTACCATTGGGCAGGCACCCTGATTTCTGATCATACCTGTGCACACCTGGCTTGGCCGGCCAGGGCAATGAAAATGCACGGGGTCACCCCCTTAAACAGTCGGACGCGAGCCCCTGTGCGGCCGTGACTTTGGCCGGCAGCGGAGTGCGACCCCATACAAGGAAATTTAAGCAGAATCCGGCGGAGTTTGCTCGTGAGTGATATTTTATCCAGCTTTCCGGCAAATTTTACCCCAAGGGAGATCCAAAGGGACATCCTGACGGAGATAGACGAGAGGATCTCGTCGGGATACAAGAAGATCATCCTGTCGGCACCTACGGGGGTGGGAAAGTCCCTGATCGCAGGAGCCGTTGCAAGGCACTGCGGAAGATCGTTTGTGGTCACGGCATCAAAGCACCTGCAGGATCAGTACAAAAAAGACATGGACTTTCTAAGGCCCGTCAAGGGAAAGTCAAACTTCCCGTGTCTGAAGCTGATGAAAAAGCAGGTGGTGCGCAGCTCGTCGAGGGCAAAAAGGCTGGGCCTGACGTGCGAGAAGGGGCAGTGCACTGAAAAGGTGTCAAGGGACGGGAAGACGGTGGAGGAGACATGCCAGTTCAAGCCAAAGATCAAGGACGTGGAGAAGGGGATATACTGCACGGACTCGTGCTTGTACTATCAGCAAAAATACGAGGCGCTAGTCGCGCCGCACTCGCTGTGGAATTATGCGGCGTATTTTCAGATAATGAGGTACAACCAAAAGCTGTTTGCAGACTATCTGGACAGGAAGGTCGCAATATTTGACGAGGCCCACAAGATAGAGGATCAGATCATCCAGTTCATCGGAGTCGACATCTACAGGGGGACAGTCGACGAGTGCGGAATAAACCTCGAGGCGTATGATTTAGGGGATATTGACTCCATAATCATGCTGGTAGACAGCATAGCCGAATCCTATGCCAGGAGGCTCAAAGACCTCGAGTCAAGCGAGGCGTTTGCCCGCAATCCGGACTTTGAGCTGGTCGCAAGACTAGAGGCAAGATTCAAGAGGGCAGGGCAGGCCAGGGTTACGATGCAAAAGGACAAGGAAAACCTTGTGATTAACAGGCCCGATACTGACTATGAGGGGGGGTTCAGGTCAGTGTCGGTAAAGCCGATCGACATCTCAGAATACGTCAGGGAGTTCTTCCAGGCGGACCTGCAGATGTACATGTCTGCAACGATTGACAGGGACAGCTTTTGTGAGAACACGGGAATCGAGGCCGGGGACGTTGCGGTGATCGACACGCCGAAATCACCGTTTCCCATAGAGCACAGGCGGGTTGACTTTTTGGACGTGCGCAGGCTAAACAGCAGATCAACGGACGAGGACAGGCTTGCGGTAATCAAGAAAATCGACGAGATAATGACGGAGCACTCTGAGCACAGGGGGCTGATCCTCACATCATCGGTTCGCTGGTGCCATCAGATCAGGGGGAACCTGTCAGGGGAAAATCAGGGGCGGATAAGAATCTGCCACAGCAAGAACGCAGACGGGCGGACCCAGGACGAGATACTAGACGAGCACGCGGGGGTTTCAAACAGCGTGCTGCTCTCATCGTCGCTGTGGGAGGGCGTGGATCTCAAAGACGATCTGTCAAGGTTCCAGATTATTGCAAAGGTTCCATATCTCAACCTGGCAGAGAAAAGGGTCGGTGAAAAAATGCGCCGGTTCCCGCTCTGGTATGACGCTCAGACCCTGATGAAGCTGCTGCAGGGGTTTGGCCGCTCCATAAGGGGCGATGATGACTGGGCAAGGACCTACGTGCTAGACTCTGCCGTCCACCACGTCCTGAACAAGGCAAGGCAGAGGATCCCCAGCGCATACCATGACACCCTCGGATGGGATAAGGCAGGCTGCACGCAACCTTAATAGTTTCAGAGTGGGTCTTCTCAGTCAATGTACAGGCTTTTGTGGGCGGTAGCGGTCATGGCATGGGCAGGGCTTGCAGTCGGCGAGGCCCACCCGCAGGAGCTGCAGCTGGCCACGTTCCAGGAGACCGCCCAGGTTCTGGTGGATAGGACGCGGACAGGAAACGTTACGGCATCAGTCACGCTACAAAGCACCAGCAACCAGGAGATTCTGATTCCAAGCGGCCTAGGCCAGGACATCATGGACAATCCGAGGATTGTGTCGGTGATCCTGACCAACCAGGAGGGGTGCGGCGTGCTGGGAGTGTCCAACGAGGGCTGCATTTTGGTAAATACCGCAAGGGCCCCGGAGGACACCAACATCATAAAGATACAGGATGCGGCAAGACAAAACGGCGATGAGATAATAGGCGAGCTAAACTCCGTCTTTGACACCGATGCGCAGTATCACTCAAGCTTTCTGCACCACAGGGACGAAATCAACATGATCCTGCAGACGTCGGGGGCAGTATCAGGAAAGGACGTGGTCTCGGCAGTGTACACAATGCCGCAGGAGGACACGTACTCCATGTATCAAAAGATAACGTCCTCAACGGTGGCCAGGCAGATCAGGGACGCGGGGGGGTTTTTTGATGCAGGCACGGCGATTTCAGCGCATGAAAACGCACACATGGCGCTGGTAATAATACCGACCCAGGACACGCTGCTGTTTCAGATCAGGGTCGCAGCAGAGTACGACGGGGCTGAGAATACAAACCAGCTCAGGCCCCTGGAGTACCTCCTGGTGGACAGCATCGACAGGTCAGGCTATTTCGCGGGCGGGTTCTATCCCCTCAATTCAGTCATACAGGTAACCGTGCTGTCGCCTGAGCACATAGAGCTAAAAGACCACAGTTCGGGCCTGATTCCGACGCAGGAGATCGACGGCCAGATGATTCCCACGGAGCTTGGGCAAGACGGGTGGGTCTTTGATGCAGCAAGCGGGACAAGGATCGAGGCAAAGTACCTGTTTGGGACAAAGGCATCCGCAGGTGGCGACGAGCTGGCGCTGGTGCTTGGCCCGGCCGGAGAGGGGGCGCAGGCCAGTCCGGGCGAGGCGCCGCTAGAGGTTGACGAGTCGGTTGCGATAGCGGCGATAATTGCGGTTTTTGCCGCAGCGGCTGCGGGGTTTTACCTCAAGGGGTACAAAAGGGGCCCCTAGAGCAACAGCACGGCGGCCGCAAAAACGGTCGTCCATTTTCCGTCCTTGCTGCCCTTTGCAGTCTGCGTTATGTTCTGGGTCTTGTATATCTGGCCGGACACGTTCCACTGCTGGCGCTTTTCATCCCAGTTCTTGTCGACATCAAACGGTATGCCCAGAGAGGATGCAAGCATCTGCGCTGCAATGTCTTCTGCATAGTCGCCTGCCTGCTTTTCGTTTTGTCCAAACGAGTCGTACTCGGACAGGTATCCGTAGCGGTTGGGATCGGCGGGCCTTGCGATCCCAACGGATGCGCCACACAGCCTGTGGGGCTCGTTGGTCTGGTTCTTGGAGTATATCGTGAAGAGAATCTGCCCGGCGCTGATCTCCCCGAGTCCCTGCGACTTTGAGATCAGCTTTGCATTTGGCGGGAAGATGCTTGAGATCAGCACGAGGTTTGTGCCTGCAATCCCGGCATCGCGCAGTGCGTACTCGAAGCTGGTCAGGCGATCCTCGTGGATCCCCTTTCCACGGGTCAGGAACAGTCTTTTGGCCACCAGGTCTAGCAAGTCTGAATCTTCAGGAATGAACTAATTATTTATACGTTTGATGGGAGATCTCAAAGCTGCCTCAGGGCGGAGACGATTTCCCGCCCGTGGTTATCAGCATCTGTCCGGCGGAAGATCTTGCGGATTTTTCCTGCCCTGTCTATGATGAAGGTGGATCTTTTTGCCATGCCGGCCATGTTCAGTCCGGCGTACTGCCTGCAGACGCCCTTTGACGGATCGCTCAGGTGCGCGTATGGGACAGAGTACTGGTCAACGAATTTTTTCTGAGAGTCTATGGTGTCAATGGAGACGGCAAACAGGACAGAGCCGGTGGATCGGATGTCAGGATACGAGGCAATCACGCCCCGGGCCATCTTGAAGACCTTCCTTGAGGGGCATCCAAATATGCGGTTTTTGGGATAAAAACAGAGCACCACGTTTTCCCGGCCCCTAAATGACTCGAGGGACACGGGGCTTCCGTCTTGATTCTGCAGCTCAAAGACGGGTGCGGTCTCTCCCTCCTCCATGATGTCTACAGCATGGCTTGGTATTTAACAAATCCCAGGACGGTATGGTCAGGGGTTTTGGGCAGACCGGTGCTATTTTTTGTCGCCGTCGCGTCTTTTCTTTCGCGCGTCGCGGGCCTTGGGCGCCTGTGTCAAAAGCAGCCATCCGGTAAATCCGCCCAGACAGATGTTGATTGTGCCCATCATGGTGACGTAAAAGGCCTCATGCTGCAGGCCCATCAGGATCCCGACGGCGCCGGTTCCAAAGAACATGCCCGTTATTATCTTGAGCTTTTGCGGATCGACGTATTTGAGCTTCAAGCCGTCTTGCTCAGGGTTCTAGCATATTAAAAACTGGCGGTAAAGGATCCTAGATAACACTTTAAAGCTTCGAGTTGGGCAAAAAATTCGTGCCAATGTAGCTCAGCCCGGCTAGAGCATTCGCCTTGTAAGCGAAAGGTCGTGGGTTCAGATCCCGCCATTGGCTCCACTAGTGTCACGTGCAGGCGTTTTGGGCCAAGGGTTTGCCCCTTGGGCGGCACCGCCGGCCGGAGTCACCGTGATCATGCCCCTCACGCCGTGTCTCCCGGGGGCGTAGGCTCTTGCCATTTTGGAAAATCAAGGGTTTATTAGTGGCCAAAATGCGGTCAGGTCATCGGAATAATGACGGACTAGCAGTGAGCTTTTCTGTCATTGCTAAGAGAACGAGAAAAACACGAAATGACAAAGTTTGATGAACTGGGAATAAAGACCTCCATACTAGAGGGACTGGCCAAGATAGGGTTTGAAGACACGTTTCCGATCCAAGAGGCCGCAATCCCGGTCTTGCTGCAAGGCAGGGACGTGGTAGGCCAGGCCCACACGGGCTCCGGCAAGACGGCGGCGTTTGGGGTTCCCATGCTGAACAACATCGAGGTCGGCAGGAGAATCCAGGGCCTCATAATGGCGCCGACGAGGGAGCTGGCAAACCAGATCACCGATGAGATCAGGAAGTTTGGCAGGTTTACGGGAATCAAGATTGTTACAATATACGGCGGCCAGGGGATGGGGATTCAGCTTGACGAGCTAAGGAAAAACCCGGAGATCGTGGTCGCCACGCCTGGAAGGCTCATCGACCACATCAACAGGGGCTCGATCAGCCTGGACGATGTAACCCACGTGGTACTAGACGAGGCAGATACCATGCTGGACATGGGATTCATTGACGACATCAAGTTTGTCCTGCAGCGGACCCCGGAGGAGAAGACAATGTCGATGTTTTCTGCAACAATGCCGGTGGACATCCTGCGGCTTGGCGAGGAATACCTGAGGGATGCAAAGCAGTTCCTTCTGGATGCAGACGACCTGAGCGGGGAGGGGATAGATCAGTCCTACCTGGTGATAAAAGACAGGGACAAGCCCGGGTACCTCTTTGACTTTATAAAAGAAAACGGCGGAAGGCAGTGCATCGTGTTCTGCTCGACAAAACACAGGACTAGGGACGTGGCATACCTGCTGAGAAAAAAATTCGACACCGTAGTCATCGAGGGGGACATGTCCCAGCACAGGAGGGAGGCGTCAATGTCAAGGTTCAGGCAGGGAAAGGCGGAGATCCTGGTTGCAACCGATGTTGCAGCAAGGGGAATCGATGTCCCAAGGGTCTCCCTTGTAATCAACTACGACGTGCCAAACCAGGAGCTGACATACTTTCACAGGATAGGAAGAACCGCGAGAGCGGGCGCAAAGGGCCGTGCAATCACGTTTGTCTCGTACTCGTCAATCGGGGACTTTAACATCATAAAGCGGCAAATCAAGGTAGATCTCAGGGATCTGAACAAGGAGATGGGCATAGAAATTACAATTCCGGACCCGCTAAAACGGGATGTCGCCCCGAGAAGATACGGCGCGTACTCGCGCGAAAACAGGGAAAGGCGGGGATTTGGTGGGCGCAGGGACGACAGGGGCCAGAAAGGGCGGACTGGCCGGAGAGATGACAGGAACGGATTCGGCCGGGGCGGCAGGTACCGCAGCGGCGGATTCGGACGTGACGGCGACAGAAACGACGGACATAGACGTGACGGCCAAAGAAACGACGGACATAGACGTGACGGCCAAAGAATCAGCAGCTATAGAAACCAGAGAAACGACGACCGCAGGGACAGCAGGGGCCCCGGAAGGGACGGCCCCAGAAGACACTCCGGCAGCAAGAGGAGATACAACGGCCTTAAGAGCAGATGGTGATTCTAAAGATTAATCAAGCAGTACGTGGCAGTTATCGTTAAGAATAAGGAATGCATGTGGGATACGTTTTGCTAAACTGTGATCTGGGGGCAGAGGAATACATCGTAGAGGAGCTAAGGCGGATCCCCCACGTCAAGCACGCATGCCTTACGTTTGGGGCATACGACGCGATTGCCGAAATCCACGCCGACACGCAGGAGGGCTTTGAGCACACCGTGGCAGACAAGGTCAGAAAGCTCTCAAGGGTGGTGAGCACGATGACCCTCAACGTAATTAACCCCCAATGACATGGGCAGTTGGGGGATTGATACCGTGGACAAGATAGAGTACGCCGGAACCGTCTGGGCAATCAACCACAACAATCCAGAGCCGCTAGTCGAGCACGCAATCCACCAGCTGGAGATCCACGGGGTGAAGAGGGAGGACATCGTACTGACTGACGCCCCGGACAATGTTAAGGTCGGGGCAATCGTAGTCGAGATCTGGCCGTATCACCTGGACGTTGCAAGGGTCAGGACCATCAGAAACGAGTCGTTTATCAGCGGGACCGTAATGACCATAGAGCTGAAGCTTGACTCTGAGGGCAACTACACAGACTAGGTCTTAAGTTAATATCAAGGGCGCCTTTGACTTTTAACGGTCTTTATGAGGTGGCAAAACATCGCCATGGCCGCAATCGCACTTGCAGTCATTGGCGGCATTGCATGGTACGGCTATTCTGCAGAGCAGGCAAGGCAGCTGGGGTTTGTCTTTGGAAACGAGCTTTTGGAGATACAGGAGGGCGTCGGCGAGCAGCAGTCAAAGTTCAGCTCCCACATAACCCAGCTGGAGGAGGGGGATCTGACCGAGGAGGAGTTTGCAGACTTTGCAGACGGCCATTTTGAGGAGATGGAAAGGCTGATTTCAGAGTACGACTCCCTGGTTGCGCCAAGGGCGTTTGAGGCCGCAGTGGAGTCATTCAGGCTGTCCTCAGAGTCGCAGCTTGAAAGCGACAGGGAATACGCGCTATGGGTTCAGACGGGCGACGACGCACACAGGATCAGATCAGACGCGCTGATTCAAGAGTCCTTCGGGTACGAGACTGCAGCACTAGGGGAGTTCAACCGCGCAAAGCTTGGAATCGCCGAACCATAATTCTTTAATTTCAAGACAGGTACAAGGGAGTGATGAAGGAGTGCCTCGTCTTTGGGTTTTTGCTGATTTTTGCGGTACCGGATGCCTCAGCCGAGGTGTTCGTCGAAGGGGATCAGCACTATGTTGGCAGTGACGGGGCACTGCACATCGTAGGCGAGGTCAAGAACAACCTAGAGTATACGATAAGCCAGGTGTCCATAGAGGCGGCTCTTTACTCAGACGGGGGCGAGCAAATAGCGACAACGGAGACCAGCTCGCTGATTCGCACCGTATCGCCGGGGATGAAGGCCCCTTTTGACATAGTCTTTGTGGACGCGCATGCAAGGGACCTGGCAGGCTATAGCCTGGACTTGGATTACAGGGTCAGCGCTCCAAAGAGCCAGGTGATCGAGATTGTTGACTCGGAGCTGAAGAGGGATATGCTGAACAACCTCATGATTACAGGGACTGTGGCCAACAACGGCGAGATTACTGCAAACACTGTATCCATAGTAGCAACGCTGTATGACAGGGACGGAAATGTTGCAGTAGTCTCAAAACTCCAGGCCGAGCCGGACTATCTAAGAAGCGATGATGTCGCGCACTTTGTGGTGCCGGTTCCAGACAAGGCGCGGTCAGAGGGCGTCGTCGAGTATGCCCTTGTTGCCGAGTCGGAGGAATATGCAGCAGTCCCGGAGTTTCCAATAGGCTCCGGACTGCTGCTGGCAGGCTCGGTCGGGGCCTACATAGCGATTACAAGACTCCCAAACAGGTTCATAGCAGGCCTGATCTCTGCAACTGATCCAAGATAGGCCCGAGCCTTTGGCCGAGCGCCTTCCTGTCCAGGGGAACATGCTCCCCAAACGCAACCTCAAGGGTTATGCTCAGCATGTCCGGATCCGTGTGGGAGACGGTAATCGTATGGGCAAGGGGGGAGTCCTGCAGGTACTTGTCCCAGCGGGTGATTCTCAGGCTTGCCTGCCCGACCCTGTCCTGCAAGTCGCCAATCTGGATGGACTGCTGGTCAAATACCGCAAACTTGACCATCGGAAGGGTAAGAAAGCCGCGGGCTATCTTGTCTGCGTTCTTGTGCATCTGCTGGATTTGCTCAAACTCCTCGTCGGCAGAGTGGATCCTCCCATAGTCCGGATCGAAATAGCCGGCTATCTGCTTGTGTGAGTCGTAAATCTTGTAAAAATAATCCTCAAGATCAAGCTTCCACATAGGCACATTCGTACGGTCGTAATTTGTAAACGTATTCAAACCCGGCCCGCCCGGCCGCTGCCGTCCCGGAGGGGTGGTGCGGACCCGGAATCGAGCCCGGACCCGAGTGCCGGCAGGCAGTGCCGGGCGCTGTGCTGGCCTTTTTTTAGCTAAAAATGAGAGATTCTCGGAGGCCAGACATGATCCTCCTGTCCAGCGTGTCTGCTGTGTCCACTGTGTCCAGGACACACATTATTGACACAC
>CAYGCI010000054.1:0-9423 GCA_964348355.1 uncultured Nitrosopumilaceae archaeon
CACTGTTAATACTCATCTTGATTCTTCACAACTTCGAAAACCGCATCAACGTCAAATTCGGTGTCTTTGAGTGATTGCAGAGATAGCGCAGAAAAACGACGCGGTCACCATACTGGATGACGCGCACGGGGACTTTGTGGTCGGAAGGGACGGCAGGGGCACGCCGGATCGTTTCGGCGTCTCGGGGGAGGTTGACATATACACGAGCAGCCTGAGCAAGGGACTGGGATCGTTTGGGGGGTATGTCGCATCAGAGAGGGGCGTGACGGACTATTGCATAAACAGGTCAAGGCCGTTCATCTACACATCTGCGCTTCCAAGCGCCCTGGTGGGCCATGCGCTGTCAAGGCTCAAGTCCGACCGCGAGCCACGCAGAAAAAGACTGGCCAGGAACACGCAGGCCATGGCATCGGGGCTGAGAAAAATCGGATACGACATAGCGTCGGACAGCCAGATCATTCCGATAGTCATAGGGGACGAGAAGGCGGCCATGGACTTTGGGAGGCACCTGGCCTTGCACGGCGTCTTTGCGCAGCCGATCCGGTACCCCACGGTCGCCAGAGGCAGTGCAAGGATACGCATCTCGATTACCGCCAGGATTACCGGGCCGCAGGTGCACGAGGCGCTGGAGGCCTTTGAGGCGGCGGGAAAAAAATTCGGCGTCATCTAGCGGTACATGTCAAGGCCGCCAAACATTGGGGAGCCCACAAGGAACGCAAAGGTCACGACTGCCGCCAGTAATATGCCCACGACGACGTAGCGCTTGTTCATGACCTGCCTGTGAGCCGCCCAGATAAAAAGCAACCTTGGCGTGGTTCTGTGGTAACAGCTCGGGCTCGGGAGGTTCAGGCGTGAATCTTGCCACCTTGGAGGCCCCCTTGGGCAGCACCCCAGGCTAGCAGGAAGATCTGAAAAAATCACAACACATAAAGATCCCAGGATCTGCCTTCCGGGTATTGGTTGGGGATCCTGACATTACGGACGTGGACTGGAGAATTCCCGACGTGATCCGCCTGTTTGAGTACATGAACGATGGCCATGAACCTGTATTTCAACGGTGAATCATCACGCAAGACTGCACAGTCACTTACGCTCACAGGAATCAACGTATCACATGTTACGGTTCAGGGCTGGATCAAAAAATACGTAAGGTTGATGGATGCATATCTGAATAAGATAACTCCGCAGGTCGGCGAGAGCTGGAGGATCGACGAATTGTACCTTAAAATCAAGGGGGATCGCAAGTACCTCTTTGCCATGCTGGACAGTGAGACCAGATTCTGGCTTGCCCAGATGGTGGCAGTACACAAGGGCAACGATGACGTATCGCCCATGTTCAGGGATGCCAGAAGGAAGGCAAAGAAAGTCCCAAAAACACTGGTGTCAGACGGAGCTGCCAACTTTCACCATGCCTGGAGGGAGCAGTACCGACCCAAGAACTCCCTGCACAAGGATACGGAACACCACAGGCACATCCACATCTCGGGCGACATGAACAACAACCAGATGGAGTCGTTCAATGGCAACACGCTTAGGGCAAGGGAGAAGGTCATTCGTGGTATCAAGAAGGATGATTCTGCCATAATCACCGGAATGCAGATACACCACAATTTCATCAGGCCGCATCAGGGTCTTGACGGCGACACGCCGGCAGACAGGGCCGGAATCAGGGTTCAGGGCGAGAATAAATGGAAGACATTAATCCAGAACGCCCATAGCAGCTCCCGACGCTTTCCAGGAGAAATCAGCTCCCGTTAACTTACCAGTCCCTGGTCACGTCCCCCCATACCCGGGAGGGGCAAGGGGGGCTCGGCGAGATTTGGAAGAACGCTTTAAAGGCAAAATCGCGGCGGTCATCCATGGCAGAGGTCGGAATCGCCGTGGCAGTACTGGCAGGGATCGGCTCCTTTGTTGCGCCGTGCATCCTGCCGATGATTCCGGCATTTCTTGCGTATATCTCGGGAACGACGGTCTCGGAGATGAGCCAGAACAGGTCAAACACGCTGGTCGTAAACAGGGCAAACATCATCCTCAATGCGGTATTCTTCGTGCTGGGGTTCTCGGTGGTGTTCTCGATACTGGGCGCAGTCATCAACGGGGTTCTTGCAAGCTCCGCAGGCGAGCTTACGGCCGGGTTCAACCAGGCCGGCGGGGTCATAATTGTCGGCTTTGGGGTGTTTTTGCTGCTGTCGACCAGGATTGCAAGGCTCAACGTCGAGAAAAAGTTCCTTCCAAAGCGGGACAGGGCAAGCTATCCGATGTCGTTTGTCTTCGGCCTGGCCTTTGCGGCGGGGTGGACCCCCTGTGTCGGGCCGGTTCTGGGGACCATACTTACGCTGGCGGCCACCACGCCGGCAATTGCGTTTAACCTGCTTTTGGCATACTCGCTGGGGCTCGGGATCCCGTTTGTGCTGATGGCGGTGTTTTTCTCAAGGGCAAACAGGCTGATCCGCGCAATGAGCAGGCACCTCAGGTACTATTCCGCAGTGCTGGGCGCGTTCATCATAGCGCTCGGGGTCCTTGTGTTTTTCAACCAGCTGGCATACATTGCAAACTTTCCACTGCTAAACGAGCTGCTGCTACTTGGGTGATACGATGAGATCAGAATACAAGACTGCAATAATGATGGTGGCCATAGTCGGAGGCATAGTGGGGATAGCAAGCCTGGTCTTGGGGCAGTACGAGACGGAGCCGTTCCAGTCGGGTACCGTGCAGACAGAAGACGGGGTGAGGCTGGCAGACATTGACAAGTCCGGCCTGAAAAGGTCGCCTGGAATAGTCGGGATCCAGCAGTACATCAACACCACCCCGGAAGAGCTGGCAGAGCTGACAATGGACAGTGTGGTCCTCTACGACATATGGACGTACAGCTGCATCAACTGCGTCAGGACCCTGCCGTACATCACGGCCTGGGATGAAAAGTACTCGGACCGGGGACTGGTGATAATCGGGGTTCATTCGCCGGAGTTTGAGTTTGAAAAGGAGCTGCACAACGTCGAGCTGGCAGTATCAAAGCACGGGATCAAGTACCCGGTGGTGCTTGACAACGACTGGGAGACATGGAATGCATTTGAGAACAGGTACTGGCCGAGAAAATACATCGCCGATCACGAGGGGTACGTCAGGTATGATCATATCGGCGAGGGCGGGTATGCGGAGACGGAAAGGGTAATACAGCAGCTGCTCGAGGAGCGAGCAGTCTCGCTCGGGCTAGATGTCGCCTCTGCAACGTCGCTTGTGGACCTGCAGGAGTTCGAGCACACGAGATACAGGACCCCGGAGCTGTACTTTGGGTACGAGCTGGCATTTGGCAGGAGCCAGCTGGGAAACCCCGAGGGGTTCAGGCCGCACGAGCAGGTAGAGTACGCCGCTGCAGGACCGATGGAGCAGCACCGGTTCTACATGGAGGGGACGTGGGAGAACAACCCCGATCACATGAGGCTGATCTCAGACGGGGGGGCAGTCTACCTGCCGTACGTCGCAAAGCAGGTAAACATAGTGGCCGCAGGGCAGGGCCAGCTGCGGGTACTGCTTGACGGCGGGCCCATTCCCGAGAGGCTTGCAGGCGGCGACATCCGGGACGGAATGCTGATAGTCGACGGCCCGGCCCTGTACAACCTGATTGAGGGGGAGGCCTCCGAGGAGCACTCCATCCAGATAATAGTCGAGGAGGCGGGCTTTGAGATGTACACGTTTACCTTCGGATAGTGTAACCGGAGACCCCTGTAACCGCGGTGACGGGAGGTACAGTCACAAACCGGTTTAAAGACCAGATTTCCACCAATGGTGGGGCAAATCATGATATCTGACGAGTGGGGCAAGCGGGGAGGAGCAAGCATCTCAAGCAAGGTCCTTGGCGCAGTCAGGCAGGAGGCGCCGCTAAAGAACAGGATTGATCTTGCACAGAGAAAGCTGTCGGTTCAGATTGCAAAGCTGGACTCCATCCAGGCAAAGCTGCAGAAAAAACACGACATGATATTTGAGCGGATAGTCAACGCCCAGAGGAGCAACAGCAGCACCTATGCCAAGGCGTACGCCGCCGAGCTGTCGCAGGTCAGAAAGATGAAGACCATGGTGGGCAACGCCAGGCTGTCCATGGAGCAGATACAGCTCAGGCTCAACACGGTCTCGGAGCTAGGGGACGTGGTCGTGACACTCAGCCCGTGCATGTCGATAATCAGGGGGCTGAGCGCGTCGATCGGCGGAATCGTGCCGGAGGCCAACGCATCGATGCAGGACCTCTCGTCGATCCTGGGAGACGTGATGAATAACTCCTCTGTGGGCAGCGTGGAGGTGGGAATCAACGACCAGTCAAGCGGCGAGGCAAGCTCGATCCTTGCGGAGGCCCAGTCGATACTGGAAAGCCAGACAAAGTCAAGCATTCCGGACATTCCATCCGAGCTGCGTGCCGGGGCCGGGCGGAGATCCCAGACCCTGATCTAGGCGCCAAGCTTCTGGTTGATCACCAGGACAAACGACTCGAACGGTTTTGCCCCGCCCACAAGCTCGTATCCTGCCTCGTCGTTGCCTATGAAAAACGCGGGGGTTCCAGTGACGCCATACTGGCCCCCCTGGGCCTTGTCTGCGCTGATCTCTGCGTTTATTGCGGGATTGTCCAGGCAGGACGAGAACGCACCGATGTCCAGCGACAGGTCCCCCGCATATGAGACCAGCTGGCCTGCAAGCTCCTCGGGGCCGAGCCCGCTCCACCGGGACTGCCCCTCAAACAGGACGTCGTGGTAGGGCCAGAACGCGCCCTGCTCGTCTGCGCACTCTGAGGCGATGTGGGCCGCCCTTGCATTGGGATGGATCCTGTCGATGGGAAAGTCCCTATACACGATGTTGACCGCGCCGGTCTCAACATAGTTT
The DNA here is from genome assembly GCA_964348355.1 of uncultured Nitrosopumilaceae archaeon. Classification (GTDB taxonomy): domain Archaea; phylum Thermoproteota; class Nitrososphaeria; order Nitrososphaerales; family Nitrosopumilaceae; genus JAWVZS01. The sequence continues at coordinate 4,870 of CAYGCI010000054.1, forward strand.
TGCATTATCAGCGGCAGGGTCTCCCGGTGGAACCTGGCGCAGAACGGGCACTCAAAGTCTGAGAACTCCACGATGGTGACCGGGGCGTCCGGATCCCCGATCATGGGATCATCATCCAGGGAGACTATCAGCCTACCTGCGGGGCCCGCGGCGGCCGGCCGCATCCCGGACAGCAGGTCCTGCAGCTGTTCCTCTGTGACATACTCGGGGGCGTTTGCGGTATGCGCCACGAAATATCCCGCAAAAAAGGCGCCTATTGCAATCCCTGCAATGGCGGTAATCACAAGTCCGTGGTATGCGGACCTTTTCATGGCAACCTCGCCAGAGGGCGCTGCGGGCCGGGTCTCTTCAAAACCATCAGGGTTATCGGACATCTCAGACGAGGTCTGACGGCGCCTGCTCAAATATTTAGGTATACATGGTTGCAGCCGGGAATGGGCCGGATCAAAGATCCGCGGGATGCCCGGGCGGCCCGAGGCGTCTTCTCAAAAAGCCCGGGCTTTTCGGCGGGGCCTGACTAAATCCCGCAGTCCCCCGCGGATCGCCGTCCCCGGCCCCCTGCGCCATGAGACCGGCCCACGGCACGGCCCGGGCGTCCACGCACCGGGACGCGGCGATCGCGCGTGCCCTGGAGGCTGCGGCCGGGAATGGGCCGGACAGGGTTTCCCGGCTGCGCCTGCCCAAAGGGCCCCAGGAACGGCAAAACCATACTTTTTTTTAGGCCCTAGTTTGTAGCATAATCCTGGCTCCCGTCCCCGTCCACCGTCGGGGGATGGACGGGTCGCAGTCATTGCGGCGGGGGCCGTTTTTTTATATGGATTCACAGGCGGTTTTGCCCGCCGGTCTTTTCGGAAAGCCGCGGCGTGCAGCCCTGGGGACAGGGCGGGTCACCTCATCATGTATAGCGCGCCTAGAACCCCCGCACAGATCGAGCTGAGAATGACTACAATTGCGGCAAACCTCCTGTTTTGGGATATCCAGGAGCCGGTCATGGTGCCCGGAACCTGTTCTCAAAGACCACCTCATCTAGGGGCAGCTGGCCGCCGCGGCGTGCCGCCGGCTCTAGCGCCCTGCCGACTGCAATCATCATGACGATTACGTGATCGTCTGGCAGGTCTATGATTCTTGCAAGATCATCGTACTCAAAGCCGACCATCGGGCAGGTGTCCAGTCCCATCTGCCTGGCCGCCAGCATGATCGTCTGAGCCGCAAAGCCGCAGGAGCGCATTGCCTCATCACGCATGTTCTGCGGGCTGTCCCGGTACTTTAGCCTCAGCTTTTCGGCAACCGCCTCCTGCTTTTCTGCAGGATGATCCCTCCAGTACCGCCGGGGCTCCTGGCTCCACGCGCTGAGGTTCCCGCACAGGATGACGACCAGCGAGCCGTCCCTCGGCTGCGGCTGCCCGCGTGCGGCCGCGCTGATCCTCTCCCTTACGTCCCGGTCAGTCACCGTTACGAACCTCCAGTTCTGCTGGTTGTAGCTGGTCGGGGACAGGACGGCCAGCTCCATCAGGGTCCTGACCTGATCACGCGTCATCTGGTGGCCTGGATCGAACCTCTTTACCGCGCGCCTGGTCCTGATTGCCTCAAAGGTATCCATGCCCACAGGCGCCGCCCATTGCAATTTAACTGATGCCCAACAAGGTTATTTAGAGAAGGAATCACAGCCTGCATCATGGGTGACGGAATAGGCGGTCCGGTGATCTCCTGTCTCTCAGGCAATGCCTTTGAGATGTCGGTGACGCACTACCGAAAGGACAACCGGGGGCAGTACGACAGGGTTGAGAAAATCGTAATTGCCAAGGTCGACGACCCCGACAACCCCCAGTACAAAGAGTCCTCCACGGAGGAGCTCCAGAGGGCGCTGAAGGGAAGGTTTGTCACCTGCAACGTGCAGTACAGGGACAAGAACACCGATGCCCTGGTGTGCAACGTCTTTGTGCAGAATCCCCCGGAAGGGTTCTAGGCAGCAGGACGGGTCGCCGCGGCGCCCCGAGCAGGACTCACGGCTGGTGGCAGACCCTTGCCACCTGCCGCACGGAAATGGTTTTTAATCAAACCCGGTTTGGAGATATCTGATGTCAGACGCTCCTCCCGAGGACACATTTGCGATAACACACGAGGCAAGGCTGCTTGACTTTCAGGGGGAAAGGCTGTGCTGCCTCATAGACAGCAGGGCCGAGACGAGGCAGGCGTGCGAGGGCTTTACAAACGACGGCTTTGACTATAACCTGAAGGGAATCATCCTGAGAAGGCCAGACGGCCACCAGATGGGATGCAGGTTCGTCATAAAAAACGACATGCACACGCTAGACTACAGGTGCGCGCCCTCAAACGAGTGGATATCCGAGCTGAGGAGGTCCAGGAGGCTGGGAATCGCAGACTCTGCAGGCACAACGATGGTGGTCTGCGACGACCTGTGGACCGGCGACATAGAGGAGGTCCTGAGGATGTTCTACTCTGCAGACGGCGGCCGGTAGTCACTTGCCTTTGCTCTTCTGGACCAGGACTTTTTTTATCCTGGAAATCGTAGGATAGCTGTATCCCCGCCGGCGATAGTTTGCAATCATCATCTTCCAGTTTTTCAGCCTCCACCGGGCCTGCTCTGCGGTCACAGAGTGGACCTCCCTTTGGATTATGCTCTTCCTGCCCACCCTGAGGGTTCCCGCGTCCTTTGCAGACCAGCGGTTCTTGGCAAACTTGAGCCCTACAAGAATCTCAGAGACGGGCATCTCGCGAAAGTATTCTCGCATCTTGCGCAGCTGGGCGTCTGTCGGCTTTTCTGAGACGTCCAGCTCCACGGATGTTTTTTCCATGGCATGTAGCGGCGCCCGCTGCTTATCAAAGCCACGCTAAGCTTGTTTTAACAACTGATGAAACATTTTAACAGTCAAAAAAGGGCACGCTGGAGTTCTTGCACAGCGTATTGTAAAGGCCAAATCCGAATATGATTGCGCCAAAGACTGCCATCGGCACTATAATCAGGAGGTTGGATCTGCGCCCCATGCAGAAAACCCACAGCCAGGGTATAAAACTGCACCCGATCACGCGATCTCGATTACGAGGCTTCCGGTCGTCTTTGGATCCCGGAGCGCCCGGATCATGTCTCTGGGAAGGGAGTCAGACGCCTTGTCGGACTTTACGGCCACGGTCCTGGGACACGTAAAGGCGCTTTTTCTAATCACGATGTCGCCGGGATGGCTCAGCTCAAGCCCGGGGTGGCCGCGTCCCTCAAAGGAGAAGGTCTGCCCGCCTACGACGATGCTAAAGCGAGCCGTGGTTTGCGGATCCTGCAGTCTTTTTTTCAGCCCGTCTGGCAGATCGCCGCAGGCAGCCGATGCGTTGACCCCGACGATGCAGTCACCGCCGGGGGTGAGATCGGGATCCCTCGTGATCTCGATTGTCCTCTGGTGAAGGGATCTTATGTTCTGATGGCCGGTAAACGAGATTTCAAATCGCACTGCTCAAAACGATTCCGTGCGCATATTTTAAAATAGTCCCCGCGGCGGGTGGGATTTCAAATCGGACCGACCGCTCTTCAAATCAGTGCGACTTGGTTTTCGTACGATAGGCCTGATTCCAGCTAGGCTAGGTGTGCTAAAAATCGAGCAAAAGCAGAAACTGTACTGGAGGCACGACGCCTCAGTTGCAAGGCAAAACAACAAATCTCATTTACATTTCACTTGGCTGTGCATGTCTTCCCAGTAGCCGACTCGTGGAGATGCGGACGGCCATCTATGGAACTGCAGGCAGCCTTGAACCGTTTCAAGCCGTCTCGTGGGTTGCTTCTGGGAAGACCATACAAAATTCTTTATTAGTAAGAAATTTCTTACTTTTTGTATGGAAGACATAATTCTAAAAACAATCAGCGTATCAGAAAAAGGACAAATTACGATTCCCAGAGAAATTCAAAAAAAACTTGGGATCAACAAGGGAGACAATCTAATAGTGGCAAAGATTCACGAAAAAATTGTAATTTTGCCTGAATCAGGTTTTTTAAAAACTCTCGAAGATGATTTTGACGATGTACTGAAATACTCGGAGGCATCATTGGAGAAAATTTGGTCAAACAAAGAAGACGGGGTTTGGGAAAAATATCTGCAATGACATCACAAGGGGACATCATATTGCTGTCATTTCCGTTCTCCGATCTTAAAAGTACGAAGGTAAGGCCTGCAGTTGTTTTATCAGGCAGTAAATACAATAAAACATCCCAGGATATAATTGCAGTACCGATAACCTCAAATCTCAAAGTAGGCCAGTTTGACATTTTGATAAAAAATAAAGACCTGGAAAAGGGAAAATTGATTGTTGACAGCAAAATCAAGACAGATAAAATTTTCTCAGTTGAGAAAAGATTTATCCAAAAAAACCTGGGCAGGATTAACAGGCAAACAATTACGAAGTTAAAGGCAAATGTCCTAGACATTTTAAATTGAAACTTTCAACGCTGTTAAGAGATTAGATTTAAATGAAAAATAATCCATGGTGGAAAAAATATCGTAACAGCTCGGGCTCTGGAAGTTCAGGCACGAATTTTGCCATCAAAGAAGG
>CAYGCI010000055.1:0-9359 GCA_964348355.1 uncultured Nitrosopumilaceae archaeon
TACTTTTAGAATCCATTTTTTTCTGACCAGCCAGTCTAGGACATTTTTTGGATTGTTTGCTAGGTTCTTGACGTCATCTAGAGTGAATATTGTCTTGTTTTTGTGACTGAGTCTTGCCAGAACTCCTGCCTCCCTCTCTGACAATGTATGCCTGTATTTTTTTATGGATATTCGAACCACCACTCGAAAATCATTAAGAAAATATAGGTTTTTAGTGCTTAAAAATATGACGGAAACCTCAGCCAAGCAGAACGTGCCCCAAACCAGACATCAGGGGGGAGACAGGCAGGATATTCAGGATTAAAAAAGCGTACCCCGGCGTCATGCTAGAGCAGCCGCACAAAAAACCCAAGGGGCAAGATTACAAAAGGGCAGCGCACGCAAAACAGGAGGCCAGGCGGCAGGAGGATGACAGTCGAGCACGCCATAGGACGCATCAAGTAGTACAAGCTGATGTGCATCCCGTATGATGGGACTGCCGAGGAGTTCGACCTGGAGCTGATCACCGGCCTTGTCAACTTTAAGATACTGTGGGACAGACGGCGCAAGAAGCTCATGCATGGGTTCTGATATCACGATACGGAGCGCATTGCGGCGCCATACGATGCCGCACGACATTACGGCTTTTGCCAGCTGGAGCTGCCTGTAGATATACGATATACGGACTCTGCCGCCCCTGTACACGTTACGTGATGCCATCAGCCCTGCATGTATGATCGGCCTGCCGCCGGAATACCTCGATCCGGTCGATTACGCATAAGGTCTATTGTATAGTCCAAAAAGTAGTTCACCCCTTCTCCGAGATACGGCGTGGCAGGCGTGATCATGAGGGCTCCGACCAGCAGTGTCGCTTGAGGGGTAAACTCTTACCTGAAATCGGGGGCAGCCTTTATATCAAAATTCTGTGACTTGCCTACATGAATCAAATCAGCTCTCAGCGTGTGGTCAAACTCACGTTCTCCCATGAACAAATTGAAGAACAAAAGCAATTCATAACTGATTTGGAGAGCAACAACGTCAACATAGCCTTTGAAGGCTCTTTTGACGATGGGTTGAGTTTTCTAAGGGATACGGGAGATCTTGTGGACACTTTACACCACGCATAAATTTTTAATTTCCTTTTGGAAGCTAGACAAGTTTCTTCAAGATCTTGTTTTGGACGATATTGCGGACATTCGAAGAAATGCAGACATTAGACTTTATGCGTAGTCGGTTCAGATCCGGGATTATTAGGAACAAATTCATCTCATTCAGGTCGATTACGCATAAAGTCTATTATCGACGAGTTTGAAAATATTGAGATTTTGGATGAATATGATAATTCAGTTGTTGTTCCAGAACACACGGTCAACTATATCGTAGAACCTGAAGAGGAAAAAGTCTACATCATATCTATTAATCAAAAGGGAATAGAACAAAAACTCGACGGCTATCGTTCTTGATTGCCTTTATTTGCACTCGATGTAATGGCGTCCCGTCCTTGGCACGCCTTCTGCTAGCGCATCCCTGATCATGCTAGATACGCTGCGGATGGCAGCTCGCCGCTGTTGGGAATAAGAAAGGCTTAAGAAAGGCGCACCCCTCCTTCAGAACCGAAGACTGATGAGCTGGGGTCTGCAAAACAGGATTGCAAGTATTATCAAGCCGCATGACGACCGCGCCCTGATGCTTGCAGTGGATCACGGCTACTTCCTTGGCCCCACCGAGCGGCTAGAGAATGCGGCAAAAACAATCTCCCCGCTTCTAAAGTACTGCGACTCCCTGATGCTGACAAGGGGCATACAGAGAAGCTGCGTGAGCCCGGAAACCCCGGTTCCGATGGTGCTCCGCGTCTCCGGCGGCTCCAGCATAATCGGCGAGGACCTGTCCCGGGAGGACATTACCGTCAGCATAGAGGATGCGCTACGCCTCAACGCAAGCGCGCTGGCAATGTCGATGTTTGTCGGCTCAAAGTACGAGTACCAGACCGTTGTCAACCTGGGAAGACTTGTCGGCGAGGCAGAGCGCTACGGGCTTCCCGTCCTTGCAGTGACTGCCGTGGGAAAGGAGCTTGGCAAGGACGCAAGGTATCTGTCGCTTGCATGCAGGATGGCAGCAGAGCAGGGCGCACACATTGTAAAGACGTACTATTGCGATGACTTTGAGAGGGTCGCAGACTCCTGCCCGGTCCCCATAATCGTCGCAGGAGGCAAAAAGATCCCCGAACGCGACGCCATGCAGCTGACCTATAATGCAGTCAAGGGAGGCGCAGTCGGGGTGGACATGGGCCGAAACATATGGCAGTCTGATCACCCGGTAGCAATGATCCGAGCAATCCGGTCAATCGTCCACAGCAATGCCACCGTAGACGAGGCGCATTCCATGTATGAAAACCTGTCCAAAGCAAAGCCGCAAAAACCAGACAAGCGCGGCGACTCTGCCGTAGCAGGAACCGGGCCCGGGACAGGCTAGCCGTCGCCTGCCCTTGACAGGTGGATGTGCGCAATCCTCCAGCCGTCTGACTTTACCAGTACAAACGTAGCCCTGCCGTTGATCACCATGTGCTCCCCCGTGTATGTCTTGGTGTCTACCAGCATCCCCTTTTGCACCAGCTCAAAGGCTGCGACGGCGGCGTCTCCGAATATGCTGATCTTGGGACTGGTTATCTGGTAGTTATAGTCTGATATGCTGACAAATCTCAGCTCCTCTAGTACGATCGAGGTCTTAAAGTCCTTTAGGTCGTATGGCGGAACGTCGCTAAAGCTTGAAAACCTCGGATCATCCAGCTGGATTTCCCTCAGCGGCGCAAGATCCTTTGTCCTTCCAGCGTCAAAAAACGCCTCGATGACCCTGATGATCTGCTCGCTCTCTGACATTGTATGCCCATTCGGGGCCGAGCCGCTTTAATCTTTCGCCGACCCTGCAAAAAACCGGCTGGCCAGCCCAGCAATCTTTATTAGGTGACTTCAAGCCAGAAATATGATTGCAATGAATGTAGATATCAAAACTGGCGCACCGCTTTTTCTGCTGGTTGGCTTTACACTGTAAGGTGTACTGTATTTTATAACACATTAAAATTATGGCGATGAGCTCTGATGAATAACATGGAAACAATGTCCGGCGCGGCCGCCTTGATGAAGGCCATGCAAAAGGAGGGCGTCAGGGAGGTCTTTGGACTGCCCGGGGGGGCCAACCTTCCGATGTATGACGAGCTGTACAAGTCAGACATCCGGCACATACTTGTCAGGCACGAGCAGTCTGCAGCGCACATGGCCGACGGGTTCGGCAGGGTGAGCAGGAGGCCCGGAGTCTGCTTTGCAACATCGGGGCCCGGCGCGACTAACATACTGACCGGCATTGCAACGGCGCAGGCCGACTCTGCACCAATGATCGCAGTGACCGGGCAGGTTCCGGTAAACATGATCGGCCGCGACGCATTCCAGGAAAGCGACATTATCGGAATGGCCAACCCGGTTGTAAAGTACGCATTCCAACCCAGATCGGCCCACGAGGTGCCGGAGGTCGTCAAAAAGGGGTTCTACATTGCAGAGACCGGAAGGCCCGGGCCCGTACTGCTTGACCTGCCAAAGGACGTGCAGCAAAACGAGGCGCAGATGAGCTTTCCAGAAGAGTTCAAAATACGCGGCTATCACCCGTGGACCGATCCTGACATTGCCAACATTGAAAAGGCAATCAAGATCCTGCTCTCCTCTGACAAGCCGATAATCCTGGCAGGCGGCGGCACGATCATCTCGTCGGCATTTGCAGAGCTGCAGGCAATCGCGGAGCTGCTGGTGATCCCCGTCGTGACCACCTTCAAGGGCAAGGGCGCATTTCCCGAAACCCACCCGCTGTCCCTGGGGCCAATCGGCATGCACGGACACGCCGAGGCCAACAAGCTGATGAGCGAGGCCGACTGCGTCCTGGCAATCGGGACCCGCTTCTCTGACAGGTCCGTGGGTACGTTTGAGGAGTTTGAGAGGAACCTGAAGATCATCCACCTTGACGTGGATCCTGCCGAAATCGGCAAGAACCAGACCACACAGGTCGCAGTCGTGGGCGACGTGCGCGCGTCGCTGCGCGTGATGGTAAAGATGCTGACCCAGCAGGCCGTCAGGCGCACCGACGACAGCGCATGGCTGAGGCATGTCAGGGAGGTAAAGGACTATTGGCGCGAGAACCTCAAGATTCATCCCGGGGAGCTGGGGGCGGCCAAAATCCTGCGAAAGCTGAGGGAGATCCTGCCCAAGGAGGCAATCATCACCACTGAGGTGGGCCAGCACCAGATGTGGGCGTCGCTGTTCTACGACGTGATCTCTCCTGGAACCTTCTTCAGCTCGACGGGGCTGGGCACCATGGGCTGGGGGTTTCCCGCGGCCATTGGCGCCAAGGTGGCAAGGCCCGACGTCCCGGTAGTCGACATTGCGGGGGACGGAAGCTTCAACATGACAGAAAACTCGCTTGCGACCTGCATCACCGAGGACATACCCGTAATCGTGTTTCTTGTCAACAACTACACCCTGGGCATGGTCGCGCAGTGGCAGAGGACGTTTTATGACAGGCGGATGATCGGCGTGGATCAAAACCACTGCCCAGACTATGTCAAGCTTGCAGAATCCTACGGCGCCCAGGGCATACGCGCGCAGTCCATGGACGAGCTCGGGGCGGCGATCAAGACCGCACTGGGCAGCGACGTTGCCACCGTAATCGACATTCCGATAGATCCCGAGGAGGACGTGCTGCCGTTCGTGGCCCCCGGAACCTCGCTCAAGGAGATGATACTCCCATCCTAGTGGTCATCATGTGGGCGATTCTTTCAATACTGGTCGAAAACAAGCCTGGAATCCTGTTCCAAGTCACGCATCTCTTCCGCTCCCGCAACTTTAACATAGACAGCATATCCGTAGGCGTGACCCAGAATCCAGAGTTCTCCAGGATGACCATCACCACCATAGGCGATCAGAGGCACATACAGCAAATCGTAAAGCAGCTTGACAAGATGATCGATGCGGTGGAGGTGCGCCAGCTAGACGAGCACAAGACCGTGTTCAGGGAGCTGGTGATATTCAGGATCAGGGTGCGGTCCCCGGAGGACAGCATGGAGATCAACAAGCTTGCAAATGCGTACGGCGGCAAGGTACATGACGCAAAGCAGGACTCCATAATGGTCGAGCTTACCGCCACCCCCGATCAAATCAGGGCCTTTGAGGATCTGGCCAAAAAGTTCGGGATTCTTGAGACCTCTAGGACAGGGATTGCGGCCCTGCAGAGGAGCGGGGCATGAGGGTCAGGGTCTTCGATACCACGCTGCGCGACGGCGAGCAGACCCCCGGCGTGTCCCTGTCCCCCGAGCAGAAGCTGGGCATTGCAAAAAGGCTCGACGAGCTGGGGGTAGACGCCATAGAGGCCGGATTCCCGGTGATCTCCTCCGGGGAGCTCAGGGCAGTCAGGATGATCACGGGCGAGGGGCTCGGTGCTGAGATCTGCGGCCTTGCAAGGACCACCAAAAAGGACATCGATGCCGCAATCGACGGGGGCCTGGATTATATCCACACCTTCATTGCCACGTCTGACATCCACCTGGAGCACAAGCTGCACATGAGCCGCGACGAGTGCCTGGCAAAGGCAGTCGAGGCAGTAGAGTACGGCAAGTCCCACGGCCTGCAAGTCGAGTTCTCGGCCGAGGATGCGACTAGGACCGACAGGGACTTTTTGAAGAGGGTGTTCGGCGAGGTCGCCGGGGCCGGGGCAGACAGGATAGACATCCCCGACACCGTCGGATACTCCACGCCTGCGCACATTGCAGAGCTCACAAGGGACGCAGTCGAGGCCGCAGGCCTCCCGGTCAGCGTCCACTGCCACAATGACTTTGGGCTTGCAGTCGCAAACGCCATCTCCGGAATCCAGGCCGGCGCCGCATGCGCGCACGTGACGATCAACGGCATCGGCGAGCGTGCGGGCAACGCGTCCCTTGAGGAGCTTGTAATGGGACTGCAGTGCCTGCCCTTTGAGCAAAAATACGAGACGGGCATCAACCCAGGACTGATCTACGAGACATCCAGGTTCGTCTCAAGCCTTGTCGGGATATCCGTGCAGGCAAACAAGGCAATCGTGGGCGACAATGCGTTCGGGCACGAGTCCGGCATCCACACCCACGGCGTCCTCAGCAACCCGCTGACGTACGAGCCGATCAGCCCCGAGCTGGTGGGGCGGAAGAGGTGGCTACAGGTAGGCAAGCATGCCGGCCTGCACGGAATGAATGCGATGCTTGAGGAGTACGGGATAAGGCCGGACGACGCGCAGGCAGGCCAAATCCTTGAAAGGGTAAAGTCGCTAGGCGATCAGGGAAGGCAGGTAACCGACGTGGAGCTGCTCTCCATTGCAAGCGAAATCCTGGGCGACAGGGGAATCAAGCGCATCGTGCACCTGGCCGGCTTTTCGGTCTCGACTGGAATCGGGACGATGCCGTACGCGTTTGTCAAGCTGAACATAGACGGCAAGGACTTTGCCGCCACCGACTATGGCGTCGGGCCCGTTGACGCGGCCCTCAACGCAATCCAGAAGGTCACCGGCGAGATTGCCGAGGTCCGAATCAAGGACTATGGGCTGGCCTCGATCTCGGGCGGCTCCAGCGCGCTGTGCGAGGTGACAATCAGGGTAGAGGATGCCGCCAGAAACAAGGCGTCTGCCAAGGCGGTGGGCGAGGACATCGTGACCACCAGCGTCCAGGCAGTCATCGACGGCATCAACCGGATCATGCTCAAAAAGACGCTGTCTGAGAAGCGGCAATAGCCTGCCGGGTACGAGGTCACCTACCCCTACCAATCAGGCACGAATTGGCATGTATGGTTATGATTTTCACGCCTGGCCAACGGGGGGACGTGACCACATACCCTGCCGGGAATCCGTTCCCGAGATGACAAATCGTTAAATCCACTGCCCCCAGAGGACACCCATGTACAGGATCTCCATGATTACGGGCGACGGCATCGGCCCGGAGCTGTCCGATTCTGCCTCCTCCGTACTCGAGGCGGTCAACGACAGGCTTGGGCTGAAGCTTGGCGTGACCCGGCTTGCCGCAGGCGACGCCGCGCTGCGCGATACCGGGGAGGCCCTCCCCGGCGACACCTTTGAGGCGATAAGGGGCTCTGATGCCTGCCTCAAGGCGCCGGTGGGCGAGAGCGCGGCAGACGTAATCGTGGTGCTGCGCCGGGCCCTGGACCTTTATGCCAATATCAGGCCTGCAAAGTCTTATGACTTTGTGCCCGCAGCTGCCAGGGACGTTGACATGGTCATAGTCCGCGAGAACACCGAGGACCTTTACACCGGAAAGGAGTTCTCACTGGGCGACTCTGCGGTGGCGCTGAGGATAATCTCGGAGCGCGCCTCAAGGCGCATCGCCAGGCACGCGTTTGAGCTGGCGATGCGACGTGACAGGAGGGTGACGTGCGTCCACAAGGCAAACGTCATGCGCGTCACCGACGGGCTGTTTGTCAGGTCATGCATGGAGGTGGGCAGGGACTATCCGGACGTGGAGCTCGAGCAGATGTACGTGGATGCGTGTGCCATGGACCTGGTCAGGAGGCCGAGCCGGTTTGATGTCATCGTGACCACCAACCTCTTCGGCGACATCCTCTCTGACGAGGCATCCGAGGTGGCAGGCGGCCTTGGAATGGCGGCCTCCTCCAACGTGGGCGACGACTTTGCAATCTTCGAGCCCGTGCATGGCGCCGCATTTGACATTGCGGGGCGAAACGTTGCAAATCCCGTATCCTTCATACTCTCTGCAAAACTGATGCTAGAGTGGCTGGGGCAGAGACACAACGACTCGAGGTGTACGGACGCCTCTGAGAGGATCATCAATGCCGTGCACGATGCCATCAGGGGCGGCTCGATGACCCGGGATGTCGGCGGCTCGAGGTCGACTGAGGAGTTCACCCGGGATGTCGTTGCAAGGCTGGCCTAGCCCCAGCCCCTCAAATCCGAGGACGGCGGGTTGAGCGACCAGAAGAACAGGGCCAGGCCCACCGGTAGCAATATGAGCACGGCCGCGACGACTGTGACTGCATAAAACGTCGGGTCCAGGCCCGGCATCAGCGGCCCTGGAAACACCGCGTACAGCCACAGCCCCGCAGCAAACGCCAGGACGGCCTTGTTTTTTCTTACAACCTGCCTCCATCCAAGCCTTGCCTTTTTGACATAGCACCGCTTGCACCGCGTCCTGTCGTCTGTCATGCAGCCCGTGCAGCACGCAGTCTCGCAAAAGTAGCACCTCCTGTCCCCGAACACCGAGCCGCAGTAGCCGCACCTGTCCATGTCCGGACTGCGGCCCCGGAAAATTTATCCTTTATTCTGGGTCGTTTGGGCGCGACTTGTTCTTTGCAAGCCACGCCTCATACATCTTCATCACGTCATCCACGTCCGTCCCGTCCTCCGAATACGTCACAATCACGCCGAATCTCCCCCTGCCGTCATGCCCCCTTGCATAATATCCCCAGAAGCTGTCAGGCAGCCTCTGAAAGTTTGCCGGATTCCTTGCAACCCCCTCCAGGTTCCGTGTCAGCGCCTCGATGACCCTGACTGCGTCCTCTGCCTCTATCATGCCCTTGCTGGCCTCCTGCGTGATAAAAATCTCTGTCCTGGGGCGTGGGGTCACCTGCGGTGGAGACTGGGGGGCCGATCACCAAAAGGCATACCCTTCTGCATAGACTGCACCCGTGCGTGTTCGAGGACTCCTGGCCGTCACTGAAGTATCTGCCTAGATCAGGTCCTTCCATATTCCCGTAAACTCGTCGCTGGGAACAACCGTGACTATCCTGATCTCTCCCAGCTGCACGGGATCGCCTGTCTTGTCATAGTATCTGTAGGCGGCCTCGGACTCTGGCAGGAAGGTGATCCTCTCTGATCCCCCAGGCGGCAGCAGTTCGGTCTCAAGCTCCAACCCGTCAATGTAGAACCGGTGTGCGGCATCGTCGTCGTTGGTCACCGTCAGCACATACCAAAATCCCGTCCTTGAGATGAGCGTCGGGTTTACTCCCTCGACTCCCCCCATCGCAACTACTGCCAGCTCCCCGCCTACCTTTTGAAACGAGACATGCTGGACTACCCTTTCTGGGTAAAAGATCTCAGTCTGCCTGACATTGCCCTGGCCGATGAACACCACCAGTATGGCCAGCCCGATCACCCCTGCCACCAGTCCTGCAACAATGATTCCCCTGTCTGTCTTTTTCATATCGGCGTGCCGGATCCTGGTTGGTCTCATGGTCTTTTATATCTCGTGCGGCGGCCGATGGGCCTGCACATCCAGGGGATGCGGCGACGTAGTAGACCTTATGCGTAAACGACCGGATCGAAATATTCCGACGGTGGCCGACCACACA
>CAYGCI010000056.1:0-9142 GCA_964348355.1 uncultured Nitrosopumilaceae archaeon
TATGGTGATTTTCGGTCAAGTTTCAGATTTTAGGCAGGGTTATGCAACAGTCTATAAATAACGCAAAAACAATAAATGATGCTGGATGGCTGAATGAGAAAAAGGTACAAGGTTATCCTCATTGCGGCATGCGCGTATTTTGGGGCATTCTCTGCCCCGGTAACTGCAAGCAATGTTTACTGCGACTTTATTGCGCATGACACATGCACGACAAGAATCGTGGGAGTAAGCCCCCCGCCGTTTAACATAATCCCGCTGAATCTGCCAGACTATATCGAATGCATTTTTGAAGGCAAAGACGGCATGATGGAGCCATGTCATATGGAAGTCGGATACTACTTTGCGTGGCCGTTTCCCCACATGATGCGTGGGGAGTCCGGATGTGATCTCATGTGTCCGGATCGTGCATACAACCAGAGCGGAACCGTCTTTCCAGGCCCTGCAAATTCTGACATAACGGCAGCCCATGATGCCGGCCGGGAAGGCGGCGTACGACTAGCCCCCTGATTCCTGATGGCGGACTTGGACATGGCCCCGGCGCCTGCAAGCACGTACAGGAGAGCCGTCGATATCACTGGCAGCTGCTGCACAACATGGCAGCCTGACGGTGTTGCAAGCCGGGCACCACGCAAGCATCAGACGAGGCCGCCAAAAGAGTCGAGCAATCAGTGCCGTGCGGCCCTGATTTTTTAGGAAATCCGTCCGTGTCCCGAAAAAAGGAATGCTCCCACCGGGATTTGAACCCGGGTCACAGCCTTGAGAGGGCTGTATGCTTAACCGGACTACACTATAGGAGCACTGATCAAAGACCCAACCCTCTTAATTTAAAGGAAATGCTTTGACAATGCATCCAGTGGTAAAATTTAGTCGGCTGCCTCGTTTATAGAAAGCCCCGTCGTACCTGACTTGATGGACGACAAGGCATTGCTGGGGCTGTTATCCACCGAGCATCCCGTGGGTGTCGGGGGATGTCAAAGCGACGGCGACCCCTTTGATGCATGCGAGTACAACGTCACAGTATTTGACAGCTCCGGCAGGCCAGGCGAGATCGTCTTTGCAGATGACGCATCCGTGAGGGTGAGCCACGGCTCACTGGACAGCCTCGGCTCTGATACTCTGGTCAACTATGACAACATGAGGATCCTGCAGGATCCATCCTGGGAGCTGCAGATGCTTCTGTCCAGAGTCCGGGACAAGCGTACAGCAATCTTCCGGGATCATGCAAGAAACTGCCTGCTGGACTCCATCTTTTGCGTCACCAGGGCAAGGGACGGACTTGGCTCTGACGTGTTTGCCCCGTGCTGGGCAAAGTCCTCGCTCATCTACCTTGCAAACTCCCTGCTGGCCCTGAACCTGCAGAGGCCCACCCCTGCCCACTGCCTGGACAGGCTTCGAAACCTTGCCCGGGGCTCTGTATCCGACAAGGCCTCTGTAATCAATGACTCCATAGGCGTCGAGCGGGCCACCGCGTCCCTCTTGGAGCGGATGTGCAAGTCCACAATGGGCTTTTCTGACGAGACAGAGCACAACGGCCACTCGAGGATCATCCGTGAAAAAACCCGGCATTTCATCAAAAACTCCATGCTGGCTGACTGCTACATGTACCTCAGCTGCATAAACCACGCAAACTTTGTCTCGCTAAAGGATTCGATACACAGAAGATCCGATCTCATCTACATCCTCAGGGTTGCATTTGACTTGGAAAACGATCAGGAAAAGCTGCGGCGGGATCTGGGCGTAATCCGCAGGACATGCGACTCTGTCCTGCGGAGCCTATGATCGCTGCGCATTCCAAAATCCTGCATCAACCTTTTAAAACAAGTATGCCCTACGATAACCATGTCAGACGCAGCATGTGGATGCGCAGCACAGGCCGAAAACGGCACAGAATGTGACTGTTCTATGCAAGGCGAGTGCTATTGTGACGCTACTTGCGATTGTAAAGCCGATCTTTGCAAGAACGCAGAGCACTAGTCCGCGACTTTTTTTCCCTCTTTTTTATTCCTCTTCGTCTTCCTCAAATCCCCACAGCTTGACGAGATCCTTTTGCAGTTTCTC
Source organism: uncultured Nitrosopumilaceae archaeon (assembly GCA_964348355.1). GTDB lineage: Archaea > Thermoproteota > Nitrososphaeria > Nitrososphaerales > Nitrosopumilaceae > JAWVZS01. The sequence continues at coordinate 2,059 of CAYGCI010000056.1, forward strand.
TGCCTGCCCCCCGTTTAGCTCGTGGCCGCAGTTCTTGTGGGTGGGAACCACGATCATGCCCTCCAGCTTGTACTCAACCTCGTACAGGTGGACCTTGGAGCAGTCACACATGCCTAGACTCCAATCACGCCTCTATATTTGCGTATATATGCAAGACACAGCCTTCCCAGAAGTATCACGTCAAATTATCCCAGGCTCGAAACAGCTCAAACAAGGCTGCCTGCAGATCCGCATGTCACCTCATGCACCGCCACGAGTAGGTTACTTCTGGGAAGACTGAAACATGAACAAGGTTTAACTATGGATTTTTCATAAAAAATAACACATGAAGCCCGTTGTCTGCGTCTTGGTACTGGGGGCAATAGTTTCCCTGCTCTCAACAGTGTCTGCTGCGCATGCGCAGCAGATTGGCGGCGGCGTCCAGGTACCAGGAGAGTGGTGGGTGGGCGAGGGACTCAAGCAGGGGGATTACTTCTCATACCGCCTCTGTCATGTTGACCACGGGGAGTGTATCTTCTTTGAGGTTGATTTTTGGATTCAGGGAGACCGGCAGGTGGGCTCTGAGACAAAGTGGCTGGCACAGGCAGTCGTTTATGACGGCGGCAAAGCCTACAAGGGGGAATTTGAACTTGGTAAAGTTGCAACCGAACCTTCTGGAGGAACTGATAACTTAACAGCCTATCGTAACGCACTAAAGTCCTCAGTACTCTGGCTGTCTGCATATGCAACATCATATGACGGTGAAGGCGAAAAGGGACCAAAAGCGTTCAGCCTTCCATCATGGGGCAAAATCGCAAACATCGGCGGTGAGCAAATAGTCCCCCAGGCGGCCGAGCCGGTGACGGTTCCTGCCGGAACCTTTGACACCGTACGTGTTGGGTGGAAGACCGGCGGCGCACACAGCCACATCTGGGTTGTAGACGAGTTCCCGTTTCCGGTAAAGGCAAGCACCTTCACCCATGTTAATACGGGCATACCTCCCCCGGAATACGCATTTGTCCTGCTTGACTACGAGGAGAACGTGCAGGAGGATCCATTTGTCGACATACAGGGCAGCAAGCACATCCAGCAGTCGCTAGGATGCCCGGATCTCGATCAACTAGAGTTTGCCTCCCTCAAAAAATCCACTGAGAAGTCTCACTATGGCCTAGAGGTATTATACAAGCCTGAAGAGCCAAAACAGGGCTGTGATATCGAGTGGCGGATAAACTTCAAGAGCAAATATAACGAGGCTGAATTTCTGAACCAGGTTCAATATGACATAATGGTAGTTGATGCAGTTGACGGTAAGATCAAACTTCCTCCCACCCGAAGCCTGGCAGCCGAGAATGCGCAAGACTTCCTGTACTCCCCCTCCGGGCTGGCCGAGAGGACCATGCTTGCAAACGAGACTGCCGGCGAGAATAACTACCTGATCATGGTGTATGGCCTGGCGCCCCAGAATGTCGTGCCTGACTTTACCAAGACTCCGACTGACTACCTGCTGGTACCAATCACCGTTCAACAAAACGATCAGCTCAACATTGTGATCCCGCCCGAGGATACCGGAATCAGACTTCCAAGCTGGATAAAGACCAGTGCACAGGCCTGGTCGACGGGAGTGACTGACGACTCTACCTTTATCCGGGGAATTGAATGGTCAATCGACAACGGCGTCATTGTGATTCCCCACATTCAGACAGCTGGGGGTGAGGCAGGCTCCATTCCAAACTGGGTTAAAGACAGTGCACAGGCCTGGTCGACGGGAGTGATTGACGACAAGACCTTTGTGAGTGGAATTACGTGGATGATTGAAAACGGGGTAATTGCCGTATCGCCCTGATGTGACCTTGGTTAGGCATGGCCCTGTTTAGATTCCCGAAAAGAAAGCTGCGCAAGCTGATCCAGCAGGGCGAGTATGAGGACGCAATAGCCTTTGGAAACGGCCTGGCCTCAAAATTCTCAGATGATGCCGACTATCACTTCATCATGGGTACCATATACTACATCGTGGAGGATGCGCAAAAGGCCCTGCAGTATTTTGACCGCTCACTGGAGATCAAGCCCGATGATGTCGAGGTGCTGCACCTCAAGGCAAACGTCCACGTGCACCTCAAGGAGCATGATGCCGCACTAGAGTGCTGCAGGAGGATCCTGAAACAGGATCCGGAACATGAGGAGGCGAAAAGAATCGTCGATGCCCTGGAGGACGGCTAGGCCCCGTCTGGCCCTAGCAGGTATACGGCCCCTAGTAGCCAGTCGCAGAACTGCGTCACACCGTCTGTAAACTCGCACCAGATGTGGACCGAGTGGGGCAAGACATCTATCCTGCCGTCCTTGAACAGCAGCCTGACGCCCTCCTTGCCCTCGTACATGTACGCATCCTCCGTCCTCACGCCCTGTATCGTATCTGCCGCCTTTTTCTTGATCGTCTCCCTGTCTACCGGAAACCTTGTTTTTTTCTGGTCAATGATCAGGCTCAGATCCCTCCTGCCATACATCCCGTACTCTTCGATTTTTCCCTCGTGTGGAAAGTTCACGACCAGCCTGATGCCGTACTTTTCCCCGACCCTGTGCCCTATCTCGGTGATCCGGGTGTATCCAAGCGCCGGGTTCTTTTTCAGGAGAAATCTGATCTGTGCCAGGTCAGACCTGAGGCTTGACTGGAGGTCCCCTACGATTGTGGAAAAAAGCATCTGGCCGTACTGGGAAGTTTTTCCAATTTAACCCTTAATTTGGCAGCCCTGCCGGATGCGCCCGGCCCGTGGCGGCGCAGGCGGCCGAATCGTTTCGAGCCTGGGAGGGCTGTTGGTGAAAAAGGGCATGCGGCCACGTCCCCTTGAAGGGGTGAGCCCCTACTCTGGTAAGACTGTGGCGCTCGGTTGGCTTTTTATCTGGAAATTTCTTAGCAGTACCATGGCAATGCCGATGGACTATGACGGAATGCGTACTGATGACTCGGAGCGCACCGACAATCCGGCTGACTACAAGCGGACCTGCATCGGCTTTATAGAGGACATCTCCCGTGACTACAAGGCATGGGTTGACTATTACAAGCTGCCCGAGGACGAGGACAAAAGGCGCAGATCCGAGATTGATGCCACCATAGCCAGATCCAACGAATGGATTGCCCGGGTCGCAACCTCGATCAAGTCAATCGATGTCGTCATGAACGACGGAATCCAGAAGATGGCCGAGGCCACGGCGGGAAGGCCCTTTCAGATCGGCGTGTTTGTAAACGGCAGGTCAAGCTACACCCTTGCAAGGCCCGGAGTCATCGACGTCAACGTAAAGGCGGCAGGCCGCGGGGGCAGAAAGACAAGGCTGGGATTTCACTTCAAGGACGACCGCTTCAGGATCGAGTCTACCTGCAGGGCATTCCTGGACGAAGACGGCCTGCCCGCCGGAGAGTGCGACCTGATGGACATCCACCTCAGGCTTCACGCCGAGGAGGCAGCGGCGCGCGATGTCATATCCTTTACCGTGACTGTCGTTGAGACCGAGAATGGTGCAGAATGCGACAAGCGCGGCGTCTCTACCGTCGTTCACATAACGTGACCTCCACGGTGACACGTCTTTCCCTTGCCCTCTCCTCCCCCGGATACTTTAACTCGGAGATTTTCTGAGACAGCAGATCGTCATCGACTATCCTTGCACGGCCCTGGATTTTCTTGCCCCCCAGCTGGACCGTGACGCCGGGGTTCTTTGCGATGTTCCTGAACCAGTCGCTGTCCGGCCTGTGCCTCGAAAAGTAGATCCTGCCGTTGTACCTTACCGCCTTTAGCTTCCTAGAGTGCTCCTTTCCGGTAACCCTGCCTGTCGTAGTCAGGACCGCGATGAACGCAGAGTCGTTTTCGGGGCCCATGTCCGGATATACCCGGTCAAGTAATTTAACCCCATTGATGGAAATTTCTGATACTGCCTCAGATAAGCAAACTTTCGGATCTGATGCTATGTCTACAAAGCTAGCAGGCATGTCGCCTAAGATGGCCGTGGCAGACACGTTTACCGGAAAGCGCGTAGTCGACCGCGAGGGCATCAGGTACGGCAGGGTAAAGCACATCCACATCAACCAGGATACCCTAAAGGTGTCGGGCGTGACGGTTCACCAGGGATTCAGGAGGGACTACTTTTTGTCAGACGAGTACATTGACAGGTTCACGGAGGAGACCCTGCTTTTGAGCACCTCGCCGGTGCGGACCAACGTCGACGTGACCGACATCGACGGGCACAAGATCGGCAGGGTCAAAAAGCTCCACAAGAATCCACAAACCGGTGATCTCGAGTCAATCGAGGTGCAAGACGGGATCGTACACACCAAGATCGTATCCAAGACCGAGATCTGGGGCGTGGGAGAAAAAATCATCCTCAAGGTAACCAGGGACGAATACAAGCAGCTGGAATGACGACCTTCCTTTTTTACTATTTCTGGGAGGGCCTAGCCCTTGGCCTGCCTTTCCAGGCACCCCTTGCAGACCGGAATGCCCTCCCTGATCTCAACGTCGACGTTTGACGCGTTGCACCTGTGACACAATCCCCTCATGGTCTGAGTCAAGACTCCACGTTTAAATTTTTTATGACGATCGTGGCGCGTGCGGCCATGCCCGCCTGCACAAGTGCGGCCTCGTCTGATGCGCTCTTACAGCGCGGATTCGCCGTGGCAATGGACGCAGCCCCGGGATCAGATTCGGGCGCGGCCGTCTGGAACGGGACATGTGCAATCCCGGGCGGCATTGCAGGCGCCAGCAACGCCAGCTGTCGTAACAGGCATAATTGTGAACAGCCTGGTTATCGGTCCTGGTTGCGCTCAGCGCCCCCCGGCCCGCAGATCGTCAGACCGGCCCGGGTGCAAACGGCTACATGTGAACGACTGGTGTGCTCTTTTCACAAAAAAAGGCTAGATGGCCTCATTGAGTGCTTCCTCCAACAGCCTGCCATCCATGTGTCTGTCATTGTATGCTTTGCCGTCAACAACCTTGTATTTTCCGTACTTGCCCAGCTCCACAAAGTAGAATCCGCCATCATCAAAGACGGGTCCGTCTTTGCCGTGTCCCACATGAAGTATGACTTTTTCACCGATTTCAAACTGTGGCTCAAAGCCGCGCATATAGAATTTGCCGGATTCATACACGCCGCCCAGATAAACGGTAAACTGATCGCCTTTTTTCAATTTGAGATCCGGGGTAGTATCCTTGGCTTTCTCATCAAGCTCAATTATTATCGGCACAAAGCCCAGCTGGTTTTTTGACTCGTCAGTCCAGCCTATCGGATCCCCAACAGAACGAACCGTTCCCTTGACGGTCAGCACCACTGTGGGCTTGGTCTCGCTGATTTCCTCGGCTGCCAGCATGACGTCGGTTGGGGCAACAGCAATGTTTGGATTTGCCTTTGTGATGTCAGATTGCACATAAACATAGCTCTCATCAGATGAGCCCAATGATGCTACCATGCCAATGGAAACGGCAGCAATGACAACAATGCCCGATATGGATAATTTTCACCTGTTCATTTTTTTCTCCCACGTATAACGATCATTTATGTCATTTAGGCCTTGTACTAAAAACCACTGTGAATTATAACGAAAACAAGTGTGCGCATGGCACTCAATAACAAGAGTCTGCCCCCTGGGCGGCGCTGCCGATCGAGGCATGCATGATCATGCCCCCGCGCCGTATTCAGGGGAGGGCAAACTCTTACGGGAAAAGCTACCGCGCGTTTTTTGCGAGTCGCCACTGCTGGCTTTCATGCTTGGCAAGCACGACAGTCTTCCGTCCCCACGGGACGGCTCCGTATTCGAGACAGTTCAAGCTGCCTGCAAATCCGCGTGTAGCCGTCGGCACCACCACGAGTCGGATACATTTGGGAGAACCACGATTTGCTACGAATATATACCAGCATGAATGGGAAAACACTACGTGGCCACACTCCGACAAATAGCATTTGTTACCGGAATCGCCATATCGATCTCAGTTTTCGGACTGTTTGTCTACTGGTTTCTCCCAGCCCTGATTTCAGGGGAGCAATGGGACAGGCTTGACCGTGAAGACATTACCGAGGAGGATCTGTACGAGATATTCTCTACACATCCCGCATATGTTGCGATGTACGAGAGGTTCCCCGATGCCCAAGAACAGTTCGGCTTCCATCGACACGGGAATGGCGGCAGCATGGTGGTGGGTGCCATGAACATCGAGACGGGCAATACGCTGACGGTGACCATGCATTATGATTCGTACGGTTCTCGCGTAAACGGCCATGTCACTTGCCAGCATGCAGCTGGAAACGAGCACCCACACGGCCATCATGATCTCCTGTTTGCAAAGTCAATCATAGAGACTACTGACTGCCTGGAGTAGGGCCTGCAAACGGCCCGGCCAGAGGCGATCAGTCACACGTCAAGTTCCAACCGATGTAAATTTAAGGTTCAATGCACAACAAAACCACATGCCAGCCGAACTGGATGTCGCCCACACAATAGCCCAGCATGCCGTCCAGATCCAATCCGAGCGGCCCGCAAACCGATGGTATGAGCTGGGACGAGCCGGTCTGGGACTCGAGGAGGATCAGGACATCAAGCATCAGGGTATAGTTTACTTTATGGTGGACGGAGAGGTGTCTGTCAAAGAGACGCCCACAGACCTTCGTGAGGCAAGGCTGAAGATAGACGGGCTGGGATATGGTGGATACGACCACTTTATCGGGTTTATCAACCGGGGGACGAGGGAGATGCTCCAGTTTGCACACTATGACTGCGACGGCTGGTATGCTGATGCTCCAATCCGCTCGGGACGTGAATGGGACGGATACACGTGGGGATGCCATACCGACAAGGAATCGGTTCTCAACGCGGTGGGCCTGTTCTTTGAGGAGATGCGATGGTTTGACTCGCTTCCATTTACGATGAGGCGGCACAGGTATAAGGCGTCATGACGGCGGCTTGGCTGCCCGGGCCTGCGGCGGATGCCCTAAAATTAGGCGATCCTCACGTCTTTGAGCTGAATTATCCCGCATCCGTAACAGGTTAGCCCCTGCCTAGAGCTGGAGTTACGTCCCTTGCAGGTCAGGCATGAAAGTTACAACTGCAGGCAGATTCGTGCCTGATTGC